>NZ_JCACHA010000413.1:0-27253 GCF_059503625.1 Skermanella sp. | reverse complement strand
CGTCGGGGTCGGCCCGGCCGCTCCAGCCGATCAGGAACGCCTCGAAGTCGCCTCGGGTCTGGCGGTCGAGTCCGGTGGCGAACTCGGTCGCGTTGACCGAAACGTCGAACCCGGCTTCGCCGGTCAACGCCTGGATCACCTCGGCGACGCGAAGCTGCTCCGGGTTGTTCGGCGTCATCAGCTCGACCTTGACCCGGCCGTGTCCGGCCTCGTCCATCAGCTTCTTCGCCTGCTCCAGGTCGCGCTCCTGCACCGGGACGGTCTTGGCGTAGAACGGGTTGTTCGGCGCCACGGGCTGGTTGCCGATGGTGTGCTCGCCCTCGAAACCGACCTGATTGATGATCGTGCGGTCGAGCGCCAGTTCGAACGCCCGCCGGACCTTGACGTCCTTGGCCAGCACGTTGTCCGCACGCGGACCATTCGCCATGTTGAAGGTGATGCCCTGGTACCCCAGGCTGGTCGCCTGCTCCAGCTTCAGCGAACTGTCGGAACGCACCGTCGGCAGGTCGGCCGGGGCCGTCCGCTCGATGATCTCCAGACCGCCCGACTGGAGGTTGGCAAGCCGTACCGTCGTATCCGGGATCGGCAGGTAGACGACCCGCTGGACCGGGAAGGCGGCGGCGTTCCAGTGCTTGTCGAACTTCTCCAGCACGATGCGGTCCTGAGCGATCCGCTCGACGAACTTGTAGGGGCCGGAGCAGACGGGAGCGCGGGCGAAGTTGTCGCCGGCGGCCTGGGCGGCCTTGGGCGAGATCATCATGCCGGCCCGGTCGGACAGCGCCGCCAGCAGCGGGGCGGATGGCGCCGACAGGTTCAGGCGTACGGTATAGGGATCGACCACGTCGATCGTCTGGATCGCGACGATCTCGCTGCGCCGGGCGGAGCCGGGCTTGTTGAGCGAGCGCTCCAGGTTGAACTTGACCGCCTCGGCGTTGAACGGTTCGCCGTCATGGAAGGTGACGCCCTGGCGCAGCTTCATGGTCAGGGACTTGTTGTCGTCGGACCACGACCATTCCGTGGCAAGCTGCGGGACGATCTTCAGGTCCGGCGCCAGATCGACCAGCTTGTCGCACAGGCCGGTGAAGACGATGCGGCCGACGAACGCCTTCGCCATGGCAGGATCGAGCATGTCGGGATCTTCCGCCAAACCGATCCGGAGCGTCTGGGCCGAAGCGCCGGTCGCTGCAAGGACCATGATGCCGGCGGCCAGCAGGCCGGCCTTCCAAGTTCTGATGCTCATCTGTAAAGCTCCCTGTTTTCTTCGTGTACGCAGGGGGGCCGGCCTCAACCGGCGGCCACCGCGTCATCCTGATTCGCGCGCCGCTCCATGTAGAGCGCGCGGCGCCGCCGATAGGCGGCACTGACCGGCTTCGCGGTCCGGTCGGGTCCCGGCAGCGCCTCGATCTCCCGCCAGAAGTGGCAGGCAACCCCTGAGTCCAGCAGCGGCTCTTCCGTACGGCAGCGGTCGCGCACATAGGGGCAGCGGGTGTGGAAACGGCAACCCGAAGGCGGGTTCAGCGGGCTCGGCACGTCGCCTTCCAGGATCTGCCGGTTGGACCGCGTGGACGGATCGGGCAGGGGAACCGCCGACATCAGCGCCCGCGTATAGGGATGGCGCGGCGTGGCGAAAAGCTCAGACGTAGGCGCCAGCTCGACCATCTTGCCCAGATACATCACGCCGACCCGGTCGGACATGTGCCGCACGACGGCAAGGTCGTGGGAGATGATGACCAGCGTCAGCCCCAGCCGGCGCTTCAGGTCTTCCAGCAGGTTGATGACCTGCGCCTGGACGGAGACGTCCAGGGCCGACACCGGCTCGTCCCCGATCACCAGTTCAGGCCCGGCCGCCAGCGCCCGTGCGATGCCGATCCGCTGCCGCTGTCCGCCGCTGAACTCGTGAGGGTAGCGGTCGGCGTGCCGGGGCGAGAGCCCGACCAGCTCCAGCAGCTCGTGCATCCGCTCGCGCCGCTCGCGGCGGTCGCCCAGCTTGTGGACGATCATCGGTTCGGTCAGGATCTCGGCGACGCTCATCCGTGGATTCAGTGAGGCGAAGGGATCCTGGAAGATCATCTGCATGCGCGCCCGCAACGGGCGCATCTGCCGTTCCGTCAGCTTGGCGATGTCCTGGCCGTGGAACCTGACCGTCCCGTCCGTCAGGTCGGTCAGGCGCAGGATCAGCCGCGCCAGGGTGGACTTGCCGCAGCCGCTTTCCCCGACGATGGCGAGCGTCTCGCCGGTGACCACGTTGAAGCTGATGCCGTCGACCGCCTTGACCGTCCGGCCTCCGCCGGGGATCAGCGCCTTGGATGTCGGGAAGTGTTTCTTCAGCTCCTCCACTTCCAGGATGTTGGCTTTCGGGGCATCGGTGTTATCGACCTGCGCCATGGCTGGCGTGTCCTTCTCAGGCGGCGTTCTCTTCAAGCGGGGCCTTCCAGCAGGCGACCTTGTGGCCCGAAGCTATCTCGGCCAGTGGCGGTTCCTGCGTCCGGCAGTGCTCGTCGGCAAAAGGGCAGCGGGTCGAGAACCTGCATCCCGCCGGCATGTCCGAAGGGGCGGGCACCGAACCGCGGATGGTCGGCAGCGGCCCCAGATCCGCATCCAGGCGCGGGATCGAGCTGAGCAATCCCAGCGTATACGGGTGCTGAGGATCGGCGAACAGGTCGGCGACGGCGGCCTGCTCGACGATCCGGCCCGCGTACATCACGGCGACGTCGTCGCCGACTTCCGCGACCACGCCAAGGTCGTGGGTGATCAGCAGCACCGCCGTCCCGGTCTCGTCCTGAAGGGTGCGGATCAGCTCCAGGATCTGCGCCTGGATCGTCACGTCGAGTGCTGTGGTCGGTTCGTCCGCGATCAGCAGGCGGGGATCGTTGGCAAGCGCCATCGCGATCATCACCCGTTGCCGCATGCCGCCGGAAAGCTGGTGCGGATAATCGGTCATGCGCTGCTCGGGCGCTGGAATGCGGACCTTCCGCAGCATTTCGACCGCGCGCTTCCGGGCGTCGGCTTGGCTGACCCGGCGGTGGCGCAGAATGCCTTCGACGATCTGGTCGCCGATCGTGAAGACCGGGTTCAGCGAGGTCATCGGTTCCTGGAAGATCATCGCCATCCGGTCGCCGCGCCGCTCGTTCAGACCCTTGCGGTCCAGCTTCAGGATATCGGTGCCGTCCAGCAGGATTTCGCCGTGCCCGATATGCGCGGTGGGGGCGAGAAGTCCCATGATCGACAGCGCGGTAACGCTCTTGCCGCAGCCGGATTCCCCGACCAGACACAGGGTGCGCCCGCTCCGCACCGTGAAGGAGATGCCGTCCAGGACATTGAAGCTGCCCTGGTCGGTGCGGAAGCCGACCTGGAGGTTCCTGATTTCCGCGACCGCTTCCGCCTTGCCGCTGGTTCGCCGGTCGTCCAGGACGTCGGACTTGTTCACTCCGGCCTGTATCGATGCCATCAGCCCTCCCCGCCGGCGATGCCGGTTTCCAGAACGGTGTTGATGTGATGGGTGATCGCCTGGACCGCCGTGCCGGGATCGCGCGTGCGGAGCGCGTCGATCACGTCCCAGTGGCGGCGGGCGGAAATCAGCAGGGGCCGCGTGCGGCCCGGTTCCGCCAGGGTGACCCGGTGCAGGTGGAGCAGGCACCGGCTCAGGATCGCGTCCAGGGCCGGCAGACCGGCCCGTCCGAAGATCGCGAGATGGAAATCGCAGTCGAGTTCGGTCAGCCCGTACTCGTCGCCGGCATTCGCCGCCTGCTCCATCTCGACAACCAGTCCGCACAGGCGGTCGATCAGCCCATCGTCGACGAATGAGGCCGCGCGGCCGATGCCCTGGGTCTCCAGATGCAGGCGGAGGAACTGCATCTCGCGCGCTTCCGCCGGGCTGGTGGTCGAAACGGTCGTACCGCGATAGCCGCTCCTGACCACCAGCCCGTCCTCGTGGAGCCGCATCAGCGCCTCCCGGACCGTTCCCTGGCTGCACCCGTAGTCGCGGGCGACGGTGATCTCCAGCATCGGCTCGCCGGGCTTCAGCGCGCCCTTGACGATCTGGGCACGCAGGTCGTCGTAAAGCACGCTTCCCTTGCGCGCCCTGGTGAACTGCAAGGCCGACTGCTCGCTGAGCCGCGTCATCTCCGCTCCGCCTGATATCATTATCGATAATGATATTAAGCGAGAGATCGAAAAGTGCGCAAGCTAATTGTTTATGGAAATTTAACGATTATGAATGAGGCATATTGCGGTCTTTTCGGTCAGCGCATTGCCTGTTGAGGTGGCATTCCGAGGACCGAGTGGCAGGCGGGCGGCATCGCCGGCGGTGATGGCGTGGGTCTCCCCGCCTCCTTGTGCGGCGGACGAACGGCCGGCGCCGGCTTCTTCAGCCATGCATCCAGATCGTCGCCGCAACCGTCGCCGGCAGGCGGCGGGTCCTGCGGCACGCAGTTCGGCTGGTCGGCCGGGCAGTTCAGCCTGATATGGAAATGGGCGTCGTGACCGTTCCAGGGCCGGATCAGCCGCAGCCACGACCGGTCGGTCCAGGGACGCTCGCACAGCGCCAGCTTGATCGCAGGATTGACGAAGATGCGCGCGACGCGCGGGTCCAGTGCCGCGAAGCGGAGCAACTCTGCCTGTTTGTCGGTGAAACGTTTCGGATCGACCCGGCGGTTCGCCGGATCGACCATGCTCGGCAGGTCCAGGTTCTCGCGGGC
Source organism: Skermanella sp. (assembly GCF_059503625.1). NCBI lineage: Bacteria > Pseudomonadati > Pseudomonadota > Alphaproteobacteria > Rhodospirillales > Azospirillaceae > Skermanella > Skermanella sp. The sequence goes on along the minus strand of NZ_JCACHA010000413.1, from coordinate 22,556 downwards.
TATGCGGGGCAGGGGCGGCAGGTCCAGCCGGAACCAGACGTCGGCGTCCAGCCCGATCTCGTGGCTGGCATGTCCGAACGCCATCGGACCGCCGCGCGGCTGCGACATGTCGCCGATCAGGGCTATCCCGAGATTGGCGCCGGCGACCCGGCGGCCGAAGTTCAGCAGGTAGTCGATCGTTTCCGGATGGCCGAAATAGCGGTTGCGCGACATGCGCACGACCTGATGCCCCGGACCCTCCGGCGGCAGGGACCGGGCTCCTGCGATGCAGCCGTTGGTATATGATCCGAATATCCGCACCGCACCCGGCGCCGGCGCCGCCGCCTTGCTCCATTCCGGCTGAGCCCCAGCGGGTAAGGCGGCGGCGCCGGTCAATCCGGCGGCGATCAGCAGCGCCGCCAATCCACGTCTCATCCCAGGGCCACCTTTAGTTGGCTATAGCGTTCGGGAGTCTCCCCACACGCCCCGACGCCATGTACCATCGATATGGTAAACAAGCGGTTTCCCGAATGTACGAGGACCGTAGCTGCTGGGAGAAGATGAATGCCGGATATGGAAGTCGAAGTTCATGACGAGCGGATGCCGGCCTATCTGGCGACGCCCCCCGATCGGCCGCGCGCCGGCGGCGTCGTCCTGATCCACGAGATCTTCGGCCTCAACAAATCGATGCGAACCACTGCCGACCGCTTTGCCGACGCAGGCTTCCTGACGATCTGTCCCAGCCTGACGTGGCGGCTCGGGAAGCTGGAGGAACTGGAGCCTGGAACCGAACAGGCGCTGGAGGAGGGCAGACGCCGGATGGCGCAGTTGAACGACGCCCAGATGCTCGATGACATCAAGGCAGCCGTGCTGCACCTGCGCGAGATGGACCGCTGCAACGGACGCGTTGCGACGGTCGGTTTCTGCATGGGGGGCCGCCTTGCGTGGCTGATGGGCTGCCGGGGCGACACCCAGGCCAACGTCGCCTATTACGGCACGGGGATCGATCGTCACTTGAGCGAATGCGCAATGCTGTCCCGGTCCTTCATGATGCATATCGGAGAAAAGGACCCCTTCATTCCGGCCGAAACGCGGGAACGGATCAAGGAACGTCTCTGTCCCGTTGCGGGCATGTCGATTCACACATATCCTGAAGTCGGTCACGGCTTCGCCCGTCCCGGTGCTACCGGAGCGGAGGCGAAAGCGGCCGAACTGGCCAATCAGCGGACCGTCGATTTTCTGAACCTCAACCTGCGCTAGCAGTATCGGGGTAAAGCTGGAAAACTCCGTCGGGCCGCGCGACATAACCGGGCAGGCGCGAACAGTGCGCGACGCCCGACGGGAGGTTGATATGGAAAAGGCGACTTTCGGAGCCGGATGTTTCTGGGGTGTCGAGGCGGCGTTCCGCCACGTCGACGGCGTGGCGGATACCGCAGTCGGCTATCTGGGGGGATCGACGGAAAGCCCCACCTATGACGATGTCTGCACCGACGAGACAGGCCACGCCGAAGTCGTCGAAGTGACCTTCGATCCGGCCAAGGTTTCGTTCGCCCAGTTGCTCGACGTGTTCTGGCAGATCCACGATCCGACCACTCCCGGCCGGCAGGGGCCGGATGTCGGCAGCCAGTACCGCTCGGCGATCTTTACCCATTCCGACGACCAAGAGGAGACCGCGCGCGCCTCGTTGGCGACTGCGCAGGCATCGGGCCGCTTCAGCCGCCTGATCGTGACGGAGATATCGCCGGCCGCCACGTTCTGGCGCGCGGAGGATTATCACCAGCGGTATCTGGAGCGCCGGGGCATGGCTTCTTGCCACATCTGAAGTTCGGCAAGAAGCCGCCTGCCCGAAAGCCGCCAGCCCGGAAGGCGGAGCCATGGCCAGCGTCCGCGTCCGGCCGGCTCATCCTGTTCAACAAGCCCTACGACGTGCTTTCCCAGTTCACCGACCGGGAACATGGCCGGGCGACGCTGGCCGACTTCATCAAGGTGCCGGACGTCTACGTCGCCGGCCGGCTCGACCGCGACAGCGAGGGTCTGCTCGTGCTGACCGACGACGGCCGGCTCATCTCCCGGATCGGGGATCCGAAGCACAAGCAGCCGAAGACCTATTGGGCACAGGTCGAGGGCATTCCCACCGACGACGCCCTTGAGTCGTTGCGCCGGGGCGTCACCCTCAACGACGGTCCGACGTTGCCCGCAGGCGCGCGCCTGATCGACGAACCGCCCGGCCTTTGGTCGCGTGATCCGCCGATCCGCTACCGCGCCAGCATCCCGACCTCGTGGGTGGAACTGACGCTGCGGGAAGGCCGGAACCGGCAGGTGCGCCGTATGACCGCCGCCGTGGGATTGCCGACCCTGCGGCTGATCCGCCACGCCGTCGGAGACTGGACGCTGGATGGATTGGAACCGGGCCGTTGGCTCGAGATTCCCTTCAAATCGCCGGCGGGAAGCTGATAAGTTATTGCCACTTCCACGTCACCGGCGGCACGGGTGTGCATATGGCAATCGGACTTGCCCGCTTTCATTTTCCTGGGATGGGAAACGGGATGCCTCGTATCGCCATGGCGCCGGCGCTGATCATCGGTCTGCTTACCACCGCGCTGTTCGGTTTGTTCTACATGGCGGCACTGAACAACCCCATCATCAGCCGCCCGCCCCGCCCGGTAGCCTCGGCACCCGCACCGAAACCAGCGCCCATTGCCGCTCCGGCACCCGCACCTGCTGCACCGGCCGTCACGGCCCAGCCTGCCGCCCCGGATCTTTCCCGCACCCTGACACGTGGCGAGATGAGGGAAGTGCAGACGCTTCTCAAGTCCGCCGGCTACGATCCGGGTCCGGCGGACGGATTGATCGGGCCGAAGACCCGCACCGCCATCATGTCGTTCGGTGAAGCGCACGGTGTCGAGTTGACGCCGGAGCCGCAGTTGAGGCTGCTGGAGGCCCTGCGTGCCGCCGCGCGCTGAGCCACTCCCAAGGCCGGTTCAGGATCGCCGATAGCTGTGCTGCCGAAGCTCCATTTGATCCGTTCTTCTCCTCGCAGGCGAAGCGGGAGATTTACATGCAAAATCAGCAACCGAAAATCGACGACGAGACGCTGGCGTTCCTCCAGCAGGTCTTCCAACTGGTACGGGGAGGACGGGCCGAGGAGTTCCGCGAGTATCTGGTCCGAGGACTGCCGGCCAACCTGCGCAACGAGAGGGGCGACAGCCTCCTGATGATCGCCGCCTATAACGGTCACCCCGAAGTCGTGAAGCTGCTGCTGGAGTATGGCGCCGATCCCGAGATGGCGAACGACCGCGGCCAGACCCCGCTCGCCGCCGCCGCTTTCAAGGGCGACATCGAGGTCATCGGAATCCTGCTCGACAACGGCGCCGACGTCGATGGCGCGGTCGACGGCGGACGGACCGCCCTGATGACCGCCGCCATGTTCAACCGGACCGAGATCGTCGATCTGCTGATCGAGCGCGGCGCCGACATCGACAAGCAGGACGCCTCCGGCCACACCGCGCTGATGGCGGCGCGGATCATGAACGCGTCGGATACGCCGGCCCAGCTTGCCCGGGCGTCCGAACGCGGACATCCCCCGGCTCCGCAGCGGGACTGAAATTTCCCTCGAACCGATCTCCACCATCGACTTCACTTCAAGGCCTACCGACCATGACCACCCTCATTCCCATCGATCAGGGCCGCCTTTGGAAGCGCCACATGGCCATGGCCCAGATCGGCGCCCTGCCGAATGGCGGTGTCAATCGTCCCGCCCTTTCGCAAGGCGACGCACAGTCGCGCAGCCTTCTGGCGCGCTGGGCGGAAGAACTCGGATTCTCGGTAGAGACCGATCCCATCGGGAACCTGTTCATCCATCGTCCCGGCAGCGACGGCACCCTGCCTCCCGTCATGGCCGGTTCCCATCTGGATACCCAGCCGACCGGCGGCAAGTTCGACGGCGCCTACGGCGTGCTGGCTGCTTTCGAAGCGCTTCAGGCTATCCACGAGGCCGGCATCGCCACCCGTCACCCGATCGAGGTCGTGTCCTGGACCAACGAGGAAGGCTCGCGCTTCCAGCCCGGATGTTCCGGATCCTCCGCGTTCACGGGCGCCGTTCCCCTGGAACAGCATCTTGAAGCGGTAGACCGCGACGGCATCACCGCGCGCGATGCGCTGGCGGCTGTCCTGTCCACCGAACGCGGCATGCCGATGCGTCCCTTGGGTTTCCCGGTCGCCGCCTTCCTCGAATGCCATATCGAGCAGGGGCCGAAGCTGGAGGAGGCCGGCGTACCGGTCGGCATCGTGACGGGCATCCAGGGGTCGCGCTGGTTCGCGATCGAAGTCCATGGTGACGAGGCGCATGCCGGGACCACCCCGCGCCGCAACCGCCGCGACGCCCTGTCGGCAGCCATCAGCATGGTCGCGGCACTGGAGCGCCTGATGTTCGACGAAGAAGACCGGGTGCGCTTCACCGTCGGCCGGTTCGAGGTTTCGCCAGGATCGCCCAACACGATCCCCGGCCGGGTCTTCTTCACCATCGATTTCCGCCATCCGGAGGCATCCACCCTGAAGCGGCTGGGGGATCAGGTGGATGCCGTCTGCCGCGCCCATGTCGGACCCTGCTCGGTCACGATAACGGAAACTTTCCATAGCCTGCCCGCCGACTTCGACGCCAATGTCATCGCGGCGATGAGGAAGGCGGCAGATCTGGTCGGCGTTCGCACCCTGGATCTTCCCTCCGGCGCCCTGCACGACGCCAAGTTCCTTCAGGAGGTCTGCCCCAGCGGCATGATCTTCGTGCCCTGCGAAAAGGGCATCAGCCATAACGAGGCGGAGAACGCCAAGCCCGAAGACCTGGCGTCCGGCGCCCGCGTGCTGGCGGAAGCGCTGGTCATTCTCGCCAATTCCTAAAGCGCTGGCGCCCGGCGCGGCTCACGATGCCCAGGGATCGTCCACCAGTTCCCGCATGTCGTAGGCGGCAAGGCTGGCCTGATGGATGGCCGCGTCGGCGCGGAAAAGGTCGCGCGTGATGCCCTGCACCAGCCGGGGCACGCCGAACTTCATCCCGCTGATCGATGCGCCGGACAATCCCATGGACGGAGTCGCGCCGAACGTGAAGTTATGCAGGTTCTTCAGGAACGGCGCAGTTCCCGGCACCTTCTCGATGAACTGGAAGGCGGAACCCAGATACGGGTGCGCCGTCAGTTTCGGATGCGCCAGTTCGGGCGGCGGCGTGTAGCGGTCGCGCCAAAGCGCTATGTGCTGGCTGAATCCGGCAAGCTCCGGACGGCACGCCAGATCGACTTCGGTCCCGGTGCAGACGAGCACGAAGTCGAACTCGTGGCGGTCCTCCGGGGTTTTCGCCCAGACCCGCCCGGCCTCCACTCCCGCGTCGATCCAGGGCGATCCCAAGTGCAGGCGGAAGTTGGGGAAGCGGCGCACCCGGTCCAGCGTATCGCGCGGCGGCGGCTGGTTGAACGAGTAGACCTTGACCATCGCTTCCCAGCGCTGGGCGTCGTCCAGGTCGGCGAAGTGATGCAGGAAGCCGCTGAACTCCATCCAGCGGAAAGGATTGATCGCCGGGATCGACTGGCGCCGGGCGAACAGCGAGACCTCGGCCGCCCCGTGCTCCAAGGCCGTGGCGGCATTGTCGAAGGCCGACGCGCCGGCTCCCAGCACACCGATCTTCTTGCCTGCCAGATCGTTGAAATCGAGTGTTTGGGCCGTGTGGGCATAGCGGTCGCGCGGCAGGTTCTCCTCGACCAGCGGAGGGATCGACCAGCGCCCGCTGCCTTCCGTACCGGTCGCAAGCACCACCTTCCGGACATAGCGGGTTTCTTCGGCTTCCCCGTTCGTCGGCATCAGCGTGACCTCGAACAGGTCGTCGACCGGTACGATCCGGGTCAGCCGGATCTCGTTCCGGACCGGCAGCTTGAGCACGCTGCGATACCATCCGATGTAATCGTGCCAGGTTTCGCGAGGTATCCTGTCCAGCCTGTCCCAGGCTTCCGCACCGTATTTCGCCTCGTACCACGCCTGGGGTGTCAGACTGGGAATCCCAAGGTCCGGGCCCGTCAGATATTTGGGAGTCCTCAAGGTCACCATGCGGGCGAAGTTCGTCCAGGGACCTTCCTCGCCTTGCTTCCGCTGGTCGATCAGCATGACGTTGCCGACACGCTCGCGCAGCAGGTGAAAGGTTACGGCCAGCCCTCCCTGACCGGCCCCGACGATCAGGACATCGAGCACCGGCTCGTCCCGGTATCGGCGTGCCGGGACCCAGGAGCGGGCCGGATAGTCCGTAAGGGACAAGTCACGTGCGATGCGCGTCTCCAGATCGCGAAGGCTGCTCAAAATCTATTCTCCGGCATATATTATAAATCTTATCGTTCCCTCCCAAAATTATGAGATATCTTAGTCCAGTCAACTGGTCGAACCGCCGCACGGAGACTGAACATCCTGGTATATGAACATAGGTTCGGCAGATGCCCTTATGCGCGCCAGGGTAAAAGCCGGTCTGATCAGTTCGATAGCATACGGTTCCTGGTCCGGTTCAGCGCATGCAGCGGGTTGCAGGCTATCGCCAGTCCCGCGGAAATCGTCGCCTTGACGTATCGCCGTTCCGCCAGATGCACGGCGGTGCTCCGATAGCTGTTCCTGCCGAAGCCGCCAAGGCTCCGGACAAGACGCCGCAGGACCGGCTGCTCGTCCAGGGAGCGCTGGTATTCGTCGATCGTCAGATCGCGGCCTTGCAGGCGCGCCAGGTTCCGCGCCGACAGGAAGGCGAATACCCGCTCCTGTAATCCATATCGGGTCGAACTGATGCTGCTGCCATGGACCCGGTACAGGGCCAGGTCGTGCGGGATCGTTCGGACGGGACCACGCTCCGCCAGGCTGTTCATCAGCTCGACATCGTCCGCCCCGTCCATGGCCGAATTGTAGCCGCCCAGTTCCAGTGCCAGATCGCGGCGGAACAGGCAGGTCGGGCTGATGACATAGATGACCTTGCCCCTCGCGCGGAAGTCCCGGAACTCCTCCGGCGACTGGGGGCCGCTCTGGATTCGGTGCATCCGCCGGCCCCAGCGGTCGATCGTGATCGCGCGGCCTCCCCACAGCACCACGTCCGGATTTTCGCGCGCGGCGGCGACGAGCCGGGCGAACCGATCGGGAAGTGAAATGTCGTCGGCGTCCATGCGGGCCACCCAGGGGCGCGTCGCTGCCCGCAGGCAGCGGTTGCCGTTTTCCGGCGCCCCGACGTTCTCACCCGAAAGCACGCGGATGCGGCCGTCACGGGCGGCATAGGAGCGCGCAATCTCCAGGGTGCCGTCGCTCGATCCGTCGTCCGAGACGATGAGTTCGAAATCGGGGAAGGTCTGGCTCAGGACGCTGTCTATGGCGGCGGCGACGAAGTCTTCCGAATTGTAGGCCGGCATTATGACGCTGATCATGGGAAACCTCGATGCATCGGATGTCGATACCTGGGAGGCTTCCTCAACAGCAACGGCTCTGCCGCGATATGCAAGAGGCGCTTTTTTGTCTCCGGCCCGGCCTCGGCCCGTTCGAGGCGGCCGAGGTGCGACGCATGGTCCTGGGGCGGCCCGGTATCCCGCAGTGCAAAATGACGCGGCGTCATTCATGCCCGGAGATCCGCCCCATGGCCGAAGTTCTGTTTTTCCAAAAGTTTAACGACCCTGCCAACTCGAAGCAGAAGGCCCAGCTCGAAGCCGCTGGCCACACCGTCGTCGCCCGCGACCTGTTGTCGGAGCCCTGGACGCCGGAAACCCTGCGGCCCTGGTTCGAGGACCGCCCGGTCGAGGACTGGTTCAACCGCTTCGCTCCCGCCGTTCGCGGCAAGACCATCTTCCCGGCCGAACTGGACGAGACTGCGGCCCTGGCCGCCATGATCGCCGACCCCGAACTGATCCGGCGTCCGCTGATCCAGGTCGGCGACAAGCGCGCCGTCGGTTTCGATCCGACCAGCCTGAACTCCTGGATCAGCCTCGTTCCGGTTTCCGACGGACTGTCCTGCGAGGACAAGCACGCCCAGGGCCGTTGCGACCATGGCCACGGCCATCATCACCACTGACGCTTGCGAGGCGTTTCCCGGATCGGCTCTCGCCGGTATGGCGAAGCCGGTCCGGGCCCGTCGCATCAGCGTCGCAGGCGCGCATCCAGTCGAGCCATCAAGCCGTCAAGCTCGACATGGTCGTCGCGGTTCAGCTTCGGTCCCGGCGCCCGTACCGTCGCCGACCCGATGACGCCGCGCCGGCGCAGGATCTCCTTGCGGATCGCAAGCCCGACGCCGGCCTGCTGTTCGTGCCGGACGACCGGCAGGTAGACGTCGAACAGGTCTTCGGCACCCTCGGCATCGCCGTCGAAGAAGCGCCGGCAGACCTCAACCAGCATTTCCGGATAGGCGAAGCCCGTCATGGCGCCGTCGGCGCCGCGGCGGAGTTCCTGCGGCAGGTGCAGGCCGCCGTTGCCGACAAGGATGCTGATGCGTCTGCCGCCCTGGTCCGGCCATGCCCGGATCTGGGTCAGCTTCCGAAGTCCCGGCGCCTCCTCGTGCTTCAGCATCACGATCTGCGGGTGGTCGTCGAAAACCCGCCGCAGCGTCGATACCGATACCGGCACCCCCGTCACCTGCGGAAAATCCTGGAACACGACAGGCACGTCGGCGCCGAGGATGCGCAACGTCTCGGCGAAGTAGTTGACGACCTGCTCCTCGGTCTTCAGTCCGCCGAGCGGTGCTATCATGACGCCGGCGGCACCGGCATCCATGGCCGAGTGGGCGAAGGCCGCGAGGTTGTTGGTGCCGGGATTGCTGACGCCGACGATGACCGGGATCTTGCCGGCTGTCCTGGCGAACACCCGCTTCATGAAGCTCTGCTGTTCATCCGGGGTCAGCTTGGGAGCCTCCCCCATGATGCCCAGGATCGTCATGCCGTTGACGCCGGACTCCAGATAGAAGTCGACCATGCGGTCGGTGCTCGCCAGATCCAGCGCGCCGTCGTCCTCGAACGGCGTCGCGGCGATGATGTAGACGCCGCGGACATGTTCGTTAAGCTTCTCGGTCATGATTGTTCCTCCGGTCCCTCTCGTTTGGGCCGCAGCTTACGCATCGCCGGGCGGTCGCGAAAGTCCTTAGAGTGGAGAGGATGACAGGAATGCCCGGAGCAGATGGTTGACGTCCTCCGGCTCCTCGTGCTGCAACCAGTGAGTGGCATTGGGGAAACGGAACAGCCGGCCCTGGTCGCACCTGCGCAGCGCCGCCAGAGCAAGCGGAAATTCCAGAGCCGCGTCCCGCTCTCCCCACAGGATCATCGTGGGCACCCGCACCCGCTCCGAACGCAGCTTGCGGCGTTTCCGCAGCGCCCGGTACCAGTTGATCATGGCGGTCAGGGCGCCCGGACGCGACCAAGCCTCCTGGTAATGATCCAGATCGTGCCTGCTGAAGGCATCGCCCCGGCTGGTGCCGGTCAGCAGACGCCGCGCCATGCGGTAGCCGCCGGCCCGGAGCAGCGCTTCGGGCACGCCGGGGATCTGGAAGAACAGGATGTACCAGCTCCGCAGCATCTGGGTCGGATGGGTCATGGCGTAGCGGGTCATGGTGGCCGGGTGCGGCGCGTTGAGAATCGCCAGCCGCTCGATCCGGTCCGGATCGCGCAACGCCAGCCACCACGCGACGATGCCGCCCCAGTCGTGGCCGACCAGCGAGAACGTGCGGTATCCCGCCGACTCGGCCAGCTGCAGAACGTCGTCGGCCAACGCGTCGATATCGTAGTTCTCCAGCCCGACGGGCTTGTCGCTCAGATTGTAGCCGATCTGGTCCGGCACCAGGACGCGCCATCCATCGTCCACCAGCGGACCGACCTGATTACGCCAGGCATATGAGAATTCGGGAAAGCCGTGGAGCAGGATGACGAGAGGACCGTCAGTCGGACCCTCGTCGATGGCCGCCAGCCGGCGGCCGCCATTACCGCTTCTGATCATCGTCCGGCCGGCTGGCGTTGTCGGGCTTGCCGGCAGGCTTGCTGTCGGGCGTGCCGCCTTCGCCGGTCCAGTCGTCGGTGATCATGGACTGCGCTTCGCTGATTTCCTCCAGCTCCTCGCGGGACGGCGGACGGGGGATACGCGGCGTCTTCGGCGTGCCGGCAACCGGGCTTTCGTTCTCGGGCATCGGTGTTTCTCCATCTGGGTCACCCAGGAGAAACACCGTTCAGCCCGGATTGTCCCCGGCGTCGCTCATCAACTCAGCGATACGTCCAGGTACAGCATGATGACGAAGCCCAGCATCAGGCCGACGCTGGCCGCTTTCTCCAGTCCCGCGCGATGCGTTTCCGGAATGATCTCGTTGCTGACGACGAAGATCATGGCTCCGGCCGCGAAGGCCAGACCCCAGGGCAGCAGCGGTGCCGCCATGGAGACGGCTATGACGCCGACCAGGGCGCCCAGCGGCTCGACCAGCCCGGTCGCCAGGGCGATGCCCACCGCCTTGGGGCGGCTGTAGCCGACGCCGTACAGTGCCACCGCCACGGCCAGTCCCTCCGGCATGTTCTGAAGCCCGATGCCGAAAGCCAGGGGATAGCCGGTAGCGGTGTCGCCGGTCCCGAACCCGACGCCGACCGCCAACCCTTCGGGGATGTTATGCAGCGTGATGGCGATGACGAACAGCCAGATCCGGCGCAAGCTGTCCGCCTGCGGTCCCCGGCGGCCATTTTCGAAATGTTCGTGCGGCATCAGCAGGTCCAGCGCCCACAGGCAGGTAGCACCCAGCAGGATGCCGGCTCCGACCACCGCCGGTCCGGCGCCGGTCTCTAGCGCCGGAAGGATCAGGGAGAAGAAGGACGCAGCCAGCATCACCCCGGCGGCGAAGCCGAGCAGCGCGTTCTGTATGCGTTTGGAAACGCTGCGCACCAGCAGCAGGGGAACGGCTCCAAGGCCGGTGGCGGTGCCCGCCGCGAGGCTGGCTAAAAAGCCGGTAAGCAGTATCGACACGCGTTATCCGTCAATCGTCGGCGTTGGCCGGGAGGTAAGCACCGTTCGGTGCGGCGGCGGGACTGGATATGGTGCCGTCGGCGGGAATGACGAAGGCGAATGTGGCGCCGTGGCCGGGAGAGCTTTCGACCCAGATACGGCCCCCCAGATGCTCCACGATGCGCTTGCAGATGGCCAGCCCAAGGCCGGTTCCCTGCGGCTTGTCCGTCATCGTGTTGCCGACCTGACGGAACTTGTCGAACACGATCTCCGCATCCTTGTGCGTTATTCCGGGGCCGTTGTCGCTGACGGTGACCTTCACGCCGTCGCCGGCGTGCTCGACGCGGACGACGACCCGACCGGAACCGCCGGGGGTGAACTTGGCCGCATTGGACAGAAGGTTCATCGCGACCTGTGTAAGCCTGTCATGATCGCCCCGCACGCTTGGCACCGTATCGGGGATGTGCGCTTCGAGCGCGATCCCCTTGTCCTTGAACACCTGCGCGGTGGTCGCGGTTGCTTCGCGGACGATTTCTCCCAGATCGACCGTCTCGATGTTCCAGTCGATCTCGCCCGCCTCGATCTTCGCCATGTCCAGGACCTGATTGATCAGGCGGGTCAGCCGCTCGCTCTCCTTGATGATCAGGTGAAGGAACTCGCGCGCCTGATCCGGCTCGATATCGGGATTGTCGTGCAGGATCTCCGCGAAGGCGCGAATGGAGGTCAGCGGCGTCCGCAGCTCGTGCGTCACGGTTGACAGGAAGTCGTCCTTCAGCCGGTCCAGCTCCAGCAGCTTCTCGTTCGCCGCGCGCAGCGCGATCGAGGTGCGCTCCAGTTCGGCCGATTTCTGTTCGAGCTGGCGGCTGTATTCGAGCACCTGGCTTGTCTCGTCCAGCATCCTCAGCAGTTCGGGCATGGTGACCTCGCCGCCCCTGACGGCCGAGGCGAGCGCCACCCGCGCCGATGCCGCGCCGATGGCGCCCGCCATCAGCCGCTCGCCGAAGCGCACCAGTTCCGCCGTTGCCTGACGATCGCGCCGCAGGTCCACCGAACCGCCGCGCGCCAGCCCGGCAAAGGCCTGCTCCGCCCGCTGAGGTCCCAGAAACCGGCCGACCAGCGCTATGAGCTCGCCCACCGTCGTGCTGCCGCGCCAGGAAGACGAGGCTGCGGTCGCCCGCTCCGTCATCCGGAACACGTCGACGAAGGCGTTCGCCTGGACCCGCTCGCCCACGCTGGGCCGGTCGAACAGCGAAACCGCGACGTAGAGCCCGACGTTCAGCGCCATGCTCCAGAACAGCGCGTGCGACAGCGGGTCCAGGCTTTGCAGGCCGAACAGGGCATAGGGCCGCAGCAGCTCCATGCCGCCGGGACCGTCGGACAGGAAGCCGGGGTCGAGCCAGCCGGAGCGGGCGAACGACGGCAGCAGGAGCGTATAGGTCCAGGCCGAAATTCCCGCGATCAACCCTGACAGGGCGCCCCGCCGCGTTCCGCCGCTCCAGAAGATGCCTCCGATCAGGGCAGGTGCGAATTGCGCCACGGCGGCGAAGGAGATCAGACCGATGGCACCCAGGGCATAGGCGCTGCCGGCGAACCGGAAATAGCCGTAGCCCATCAGCAGGATCGTCAGGATGGCGGTCCGCCGGATCGTCAGCAGGAGCCGGGTCAGGTCGGGGTGGCGGTCCAGCTTCAGCAGGTTGAGGCGAAGCAGCGCCGGGATGACCAGATCGTTCGAGACCATCGTGCTCAGCGCCACCGTCTCGACGATGATCATGCTGGTCGCCGCCGACAGCCCGCCGACGAAGGCGAACAGCGCAAGGGCTTTCCAGCCCTGCGACAGCGGCAGCGCCAGGACGAACATGTCGGGATCGACGGAGCCGGCGGGGAAGAGCATCAGGCCGGCGACCGCGACCGGCAGCACGAACAGGTTGATCAGCAGCATGTAGAGCGGAAACAGCCACAGCGCCCGGCGCAGATGCGCCTCCCGGACGTTCTCCACGATCATCAGCTGGAACTGGCGGGGCAGGCAGACGATGGCGGCCATCGACAGCAGCGTGACGGTGATCCAGCTTCCGTCGCCCAGCGCCGGTTCGGCCGTCAGCAGCCGGGCGACGGCGGGGCTGGCCGCCGTGCGTTCGAAAAGGTCGGCGAAGCCGTCATGGATGCCCCAGACGACCATGACCCCGACCGCCAGGAACGACAGCAGCTTGACGACGCTTTCGAAGGCGACGGCGGCGACCATGCCCTGATGGTGTTCGGCGGCATCGATGCTCCGCGTGCCGAAGACGATGGCGAAGGCGGCCATCAGCAGGGCCACGTAGAACGCCTTGTCCCCCAGGATCGCCGCATGGGGCCCCGTTCCCAGCCCGGTCGGGTCTGTCCCGGCCAGCAGGTCGAAGCTGATGGATACCGCCTTCAACTGAAGCGCTATGTAGGGCGTCACGCCGAACACCGCGATGGCGGCGACCATGCCGCCCAGCAGGTGGCTCTTGCCGTAGCGCGCCGCGATGAAATCGGCGATGGAGGTGCTACGCTGGCGTTTGGCGATCCGCAGGATCTTGGCGATGACCACATAACCCAGCGTCATGACCAGGGTAGGTCCGAGATAGACCGGAAGAAAGCCGATCCCCAGGGTCGACGCCCTGCCGACGCTGCCATAGAAGGTCCAGGTGGTACAGAAGACGCCCAGCGACAGCGCATAGACGTAGGGCGTCGCGATCACGCTCCGTCCCCTGTCGGCCAGCCGGTCGGCCCCCCAGGCGATGGCGAACAGCATGAACAGGTAGGCGAACGACGCGGCGGCGACGAGCGATGCGGGCATCAGCCTTGTCCTTCGTCGGCGGGCCGCTCGTCTCGCGGCTGACGCTCTACCGCCAGGGCCAGCAGGGCGATGACGGCCAGCCAGACGCCGAAGATATAGAGCATCAGCGCCGGCCAGCCGAACAGGAAACCGGGAGCGCCGAATGCCTGGAGCAGCGGCGGGTTGAACAGCACCAAGGCGAGCAGGAACAGCGCGATCAGACGGTCGCCGCGAGGCGGTCTGTCGCGCCGCCCGGTCAAAACGCCCGTTCCCGAGCGTGAAGTTCGACCAGGATGTTGGCGCTGCGGATCGCGTCGTCCAGCGTGACGAAGCCCTGGTCGCGCAGCATGTCGACGAAGCGCAGGAAGATCGCCGCCGTCAGCAGGCTGTCGCCGAGGGCGGTGTGACGATCGACCACCTGGATGCCCAGCCGCTTCGCGATGCCGTCCAGCGTATGATCGGCGTTCTCGCCCTGAAGCTGGCGCGACAGCAGCATCGTGTCGAGCACAGGGTTGTCGAACTTAACGCCGCTGACCTTCTCCTTCATCTTCAGGAACTTGAGGTCGAAGGCCGCGTTGTGGGCGACCAGCACCGATCCGCTGACGAAGGAGTGGAACAGCGGCAGCACGACCGAGGCCTTGGGCTTGTCCCGCACCATGTCGTCGGTGACGCCGTGGAACTGGATGGACTCCGGCGGTATCGGGCGTCCGGGATCGACGAGCTGGCTGAAGGTCTCGCCCGTCAGGATTCGCCCGTTGACGATCCGGACGCCGGCGATCTGGATGATCTCGTCGCCGTCCGACGGGCGCAGCCCGGTGGTTTCGGTGTCGAACACGACGAAACTCAGACGGTCGAGCGGCGTCCGGCCGAGTTCGGCCGTGGCGATCGGCTGGTGCAGCAGGGAAAAGTCGAAGAAGTCCGGGCGCGCCGAAGGAGCGATGTGGTTGGTATGCCCGTGGAGCTGTTCGGAAGGTGGCACCGGCACCCGCATACGGGCATGGCCGGGTCGGGTGGTTTCGCACCATAGCTCGCTGCGGTGGTGCTGCAGCACGTCGCTGACGGTCAGGCCGCCGAGCGCGTCCGGCAAGGGCTGCTCCATCCACCTGTCGATGACGGAAGACGCGACAGGCGAGCCTTCCCAGGAGATATCGACGTAGACCCAGGGGTCGCCGGCCTCGGCCGACATGTCGAAGCTTCGGACGCCCGTGACCTCGCCCAGGCGCTGGACCAGGTGGTCCAGCATCACGACGAGGCTGTAGCTGTCGGCGTGCAGCCACTGCGGCAAGCCGGTAAGGATGACTTTCGGTCCGCCGCTGGAGTTCGTCCGGGTGATCACCAGGTTGATCAGGTTGCCGCTGTGGATGTCGTTCATCGGCCACGCGCCGGTGATGATGCTGCGGTAGTCCTCGGTGATCCGCTCCAGCCGCTGGGAAAGACCGCCGCACTCGCTGAGGATCACTTGCTCGAACGCCTGCCGGGAATCCTGGTCCAGATCGGGGTTGTCGGTCAGCGTCTCGACCGCAGCGCGGAGGTTGGCGATCGGTTGGCGGAAGCCCTCCGTCGCGGCGCGCAGCACGGCGTCGCGCTTGCCGAGCACGGCCAGTTCCGCCGTTACGTCCTCGAACGTCACGACGTAGCCGTTGATGCCGTCATCCTCCTGCAGGATCAGGTTCATCCGGCCTTCCAGCAGGTATCGGCCGTCGGTCGTAGCGCCCACGAACTGGGCCGCCGTGCCGTGTGGATGGCTGTGGTGCCGGCCTTCCTTGACGCGCAGCGTCAGCCGTTCCAGCGTGTGCAGGACGGGCGCCTTGGTGATCACCTGAAGCAAGCTGCGCCCGATGCCGAGCTCGCCGGTCAGGTGCAGCAGAGTCAGCGCCGCTTGGTTGTAGAGCAGGATCTGATGATGCTGGTTGCAGACCAGGACACCTTCGTGCAGGTCGCGCAACAGGGTCGAAAGACGGCTTTTCTGTTCCTCGACTTCGGCGGTGGAGGATGCGACCGCGCGGGCGATGTCCGTCTTCGCCAGCGCCAGCTTCTCTCCCAGCTCGTTGATGGCTTGGGGCAGGGGGGTAAGGGCGGCATAGCGCTCAAGCGGCACGCGCGCCGTCTCGGTGCCGTGCGCGATCACGCGCGTCTCTCCGGCCAGCGCGTTCAATCCCTTCAGCACGGAGCGGTCGACCAGCTGCCATAGGGCGAAGATGGCGGCGGCGACGATCGCCGCCGCGAATACGGCATAGGTCACCAGCGGATTGCCGGATGTGCCGGCATTGCTCAGCAGCACGGCCAGCGCTGCGACCGCGAGCGCCGCGACGCCGCCGACCGATAGGAAAAGCGAGCCCAGCTTGCGGCGTGCGTCCATCTTGTCTCGTCTCCGCTTCCGGCGTCAGGAAACGGTCAGGTGCTTGCGCACGGTCGCGACCAGATCTCGGGTGGAAAATGGTTTGGTGACATAGTCGGTGGCCCCGAGCGCCATGCCCTTCTGCCGCTCGACGTCCCGGCTCTTGGCGGTCAGCATGATGATGGGCAGGCTCGTCCAGCGTGGATCGGCGCGGATCGTCTGGCAGACGTCGTAGCCGTCGCGCTGCGGCATCATGGCGTCGAGCAGCAGCAGGTCGGGAGCGGACTGCTCGACCGCCTGGAGCACTTCCTCGCCGTTATGGGCGAGACGAACTTCGAACCCGGCTTTCTGCAACAGGAACTGCAACGATAACAGGATGCTGGGTTCGTCGTCGGCAACCAGAATGGACTGAGTCATGGGACGGGCTTCCTCCGGCGTCCAACCCTCCCGGTAGAGGGTTGTTTATTTTTAGTTGTGCTCTACACCGATGGAATTGAATGTAACTGCCGCCCCATGTCACGATCAACATAAACCACAAGAAAATTATGATTTATCGGACCTTTATGACATTACCGCGAAGATTTGCCGCACTCATCAGTTCGGCTGAGGCATTCACCGCCTGTGCTTCGGTCTGGTAGCGCCCGACGCGAACAACCTTCCAAACCTGTCCGCTGCCGTTGGTCCAATCGACCACGAAAGCTTCCCAACCCTTTGTCCCGAGACTCCGCTGAAGGCTCGCCGCATTGGACGGGTCCTGGAAGCTGCCGACCTGGATCGTGAAATAAGGGCCGGGAACAGCCGGCGCCGCTGTCGGAACAGGGTCGGCCATCCTGGCAGGCGGTTGAAGCGCGGTATCATGCAGAGGCGCAGGGACCGGGGCGGACGGCGCAGGGACCGGGGCGGACGGCGCCGGAACCAGGGGCGCTCGCGTCACCAGAGCGCTGAGCGCGGCAATCCCGGGGTCGATGTCCTCGTCGCCGGGCTTGTCCAATGGGGGCGTCAGTGAAATCGCCGGCACCGCCGGTGCCGGCGGTTCCGGTTCCTGTGCCGTTTCGGCAACGGGTGCGGCGACTGGTGGAGAAGCTTCCGCCAAAGCCGGAGGAGCCTCGGGTATGGCCGGAAGCGACTCCACGACCGGAGGCGGCAGGGGCGGCGGCGGGGGAGGCGCTTCGGAAGCCGGCGGCGAAGGATCTGGCTGCTGCTCTGCCTGTCCGGCTGCTGGCGGCTGTACCGGTTCCGCAGCGGCGACCATGGGCGGTTCGGCCACGGGAGGGTCGGCCGGCGGCGCGACGGTTGGCGGCACCGGCGCCGGCGGTGTTGCCGCGGTCGTCTGCGGCAGCGGCGGAAGAGGCGGCAGGATCGAGTCTGAAGCCGGCAATTCCGGCAGTGTCGTCGGTTGCCGCACCTGTGCAGGCGGCCGGACCTGCGCCGGTTCCTGTGCCGTTTCCCGGATCGGCCTTTGCGGAGGAGCCAGCATGATCGTGCTGAGCCAGGCGCCGGCTGCAAAGGTCAGGACCAGGCCGGTGGCCATGGCTACGGACTTCAGGTTCATTTTTCTTGTCCGGGCTTCAGCGACAGGCCTTCCAAGCCGGTTCCGTCTGGCTGGGTATGCCTGATGCAGATAGACACGCAGGTCTTAAGGTTGCGTGAATACAAACAGACTTACCGGGCGGCGCAGGGTGCGCCGCCCGGTGATCCCTGTCGCTTCGATATCCCGTCCGTCCGCCGCGCGAAGGCGCGCGGCGGGGTCGAGACTCAGGCGCGATGAACCGTATCGCGCGGCAGTTCGGCCGGCTTGACCACCGGTGTCGCCTGGACTTCCGGGGTATCCTCTTCCCGCAGGCCGTTGCGGAACTGCTTCATCCCGCGGGCGATGTCGCCCATGGCCTGGGGGATGCGCTTGGTGCCAAACAGCAGAACGACGGCTGCCAGGACGATGATCCAGTGGAAAAGGCTGAACGAACCCATATGCTTGTCTCCAGTCCGTGACGACGTTGGCACCGGCGTCCGGTTGCGCTTTTGATGATGTGGTAAGCCGCAGCGGATATGGAAAGGGTTGATGGCTCCACACCGGCAACACGCCGTGTCATGGCCTTACCCCTCATCCCCGACAACCTCCCTCCCGCTGCAAACAGGACTTGCGGCGGGCACTATAAGACGAGTCGAGGCCCGGTGATAGGGGTAGACTGGGTCCGAGGCTAATGAAATGGTCAGGGGTTTGGCTGGGCGGAAACTATTTGTGTGGAACGTTCCTTGCCGCCCGATCCGAAACAAGCTGATCCAGCACATAAGCCATTCCCATCGCCACCGAGAACGTCGGGTCCTCGTAGGTGATCCTTGCACCGACCTCCCGGCAGATGATGCGGCTGTTATGGACTGCGGTATAGATGCTGGCGGATTGATTCTTGCCGTTCATGCGTGATTTTCCCCTGGTCGATCGTTCTTCCATCGCCTGATTGCAGGGCGGTTGGGAAAACGATAGGGGCATAGGGCAAGTGTTGAAAAGCAAAAAGGATTTGACAAAACGTCAAGGGATCCCTTGACGATCGCTGGCCTAATGCATGCTCTCGAGCTCCTGGCGGCTCTGCTCACCGGGCAGCTTGCCCAGGATGATCATGCCGAGGACCTCGTCCTTGGTGACGTCGGATGTATTGCAGGTGCCGACCAGCTTGCCGTTCTTCATGACGCTGACCCGGTCCGACAGGTCGAAGACGTCGTGCAGGTCGTGGCTGATCAGGAAGATACCGATACCTTCCTTCTTCAACTGCTTGATCAGCTCGGCGACCTGACGGGTTTCCTGCGGTCCCAGCGCCGCCGTCGGCTCGTCCATGATGAGGATCTTCGCGTTGAAGTGCAGGGCGCGGGCGATAGCGACCGACTGCCGCTGACCACCCGACAGGTTCTTGACCGGCTCCTTGATCTTGCGGAAGTTGGGGTTGAGCCTGCCCATGACGTCGCGGGTCGCGCGCTCCATCGCGTCGTCGTCCAAGGTCCCGTAGGGCGTCATCAACTCCCGGCCAAGGAACAGGTTGCCCGGCGCGTCGATGTTGTCGGCCAGCGCCAGCGTCTGGTAGATGGTCTCGATCCCCAGTGCCTTGGCGTCGCGCGGGCTGCGGATCTCCACCGTCTCGCCGTTGATCAGGATATCGCCGGAGTTTGCCTGATAGGCGCCGGACAGGATCTTGATAAGCGTCGACTTGCCGGCGCCGTTGTGTCCGAGCAGTCCGACGACCTCGCCGGGATAAAGGTCGATGGTCACGCCGTCCACCGCCTTGACGCCGCCGAACTGGATCGAAATGTCCCGCATCTCCACGAGCGGAACGCCCTTGGACGGATTGCTAGCCGGCATTCGTTTTCTCCCCGGTCGCTTGTCGTGACGGCCTAGCCTGATTCCAGGGCAGGCTCATCGAGTCCATTGAAATCTCAGGGATACCGTCTATCAGCGTCTCCGCCGCTGATAGACGGTATCCAGCCAGACCGCCGATATCAGCACCAACCCGATCACGACTGGCTGCATCGGGGTCGAGATGTTCAGCAGGATCATGCCGCTTTGCAGGCTTTGCATGATCAAGGCGCCCAGGATGGCCCCGGCGATCGTGCCGACCCCGCCCGACAGCGAAGTCCCGCCGATCACGGCCGCCGCGATGACGGACAGCTCCAACAGCGACCCGGTGGAGTTGAGGCCCGCGTTCAGCCGGGCGGTCTGGATCGCGCCGGCGATGGCCGACAGCACGCCCATCATCACGAAGATCATCACGGTGACCTTGCGGACGTTGATGCCGCCAAGCTCCGCCGCCTCCGGGTTGCCGCCGATCGCGAAGACGTACCGGCCGAACTTCGTCACCTTGGTCAGCGCCGACATGCCGACCGCGACGACGATCAGGATCAGCACCGGGATCGGGATGCCCTGCGGGATCTGGGTGCGCGGCCTATAGTACGAGTTCATCACCTGGACGAAGCCGACGATCACCGCGACCGAGACGACCAGGACCAGCGCCTCCGCCCAAAGCGGGCGGACCGGAAAGTTGTAGCGGTTGCGCCGCTGGCGCGTCCGTAATGCCTTGATTACGACGGCGGCGATGAACAGCGCCCCGACCACCCAGCTCCAGAACTCGCCGATCGATCCCTCCAGGCCGCCGCCCAGAAGCTGGAAGTTCGGGTCCATCGGAGCGACGGTGCGTCCTTCCGTGATCCACCATGCCAGTCCCCGGAAGATCAGCAGTCCGCCCAGCGTCACGATGAAGGCGGGGACCGCGCGGTAGGCCACCCACCAGCCCTGGAAAGCCCCGATCGCGGCTCCCAGCGCCAATCCCAGGACCAGCGACAGCAGCCAGTTCCAGGACGTCCCGATCGGCAGGATCTCGACCTGGAGCACGGCCATCGCCATGCCGACGAACCCCAGCACGGAGCCGACCGACAGGTCGATGTGACGAGCCACGATCACCAGCACCATGCCGGTCGCCATGATGCCGACGACGCTGGTCTGGACCGACAGGTTCCAGAGATTGCGCGCGGTCAGGAAGATGCCGCCGGTCAGCAGGTCCAGCCCCACCCAGATCACCACCAGCGCCGCCGCCATCGCAAGCAGCCGGGTGTCGATCTCGAGCGCGTCGATCAGGCCGCGGGCGCCCTGCGGCCGCGCGGCGCCCGGCGTTTCAACGGCGGTCGTCATTCTCGCGAATCCTCCGGCGGGCTTTCTACTGGCAGGCCTTGGGAGCCTTGGCCTTGTCGACTCCCTGGCAGACCACGTCCTTCTTCACCCAGCCGGCGTCGACGACCAGGTTCAGGTTGTCCTGCGTGATCGGAACCGGCGTCAGGAAGATGGCGTCGAGCGGAACGCGCTTGGCGCCTTCGGACCACTTGGTGGCGCCCTTGATCTTCGCCGGCTCCGTTCCCTTGGCCATCTCCACAGCGATTTCCGCCGCGTTCTTGCCCAGTTCCCGCGCGTCCTTCCAGACGCTGACGGTTTGAAGTCCGCGCGCCACCCGGTTGAGCGCGGCCTGATCGGCGTCCTGGCCGGAAACGGGAATTCCCTGAAGCCCCTGTGCGGAAAGCGCCGCGATGGCGCCGCCGGCGGTGCCGTCGTTGGAGGCCACTACCGCATCGACCTTGTTGTTGTTGGCGGTCAGGATCTGTTCCATGTTCCGCTGGGCGTTCTCGGGCAGCCAGCCGTCGGTGTACTGCTCGCCCACCACCTTGATGTCGCCCTTGTCGATCGAGGGTTTCAGCACCTCGACCTGTCCGGCATGGAGGAAATCGGCGTTGGGATCGGCGGCGCTGCCCTTGATGAAGACGTAGTTGCCCTTGGGCTGAACCTTGAGGATCTGGCGGGCCTGGATGCGGCCGACCTCCTTGTTGTCGAAGGTCAGGTAGAAGACACCCGGCGCTTCGATCAGGCGGTCGTAGCCGACGACGGGGATGCCCTCGGCGGTCGCCTTGGCGATGGCCGGCATGATGGCGTTGTTGTCCTGCGCCAGCACGATCAGCGCCGTCGCCCCGCGTGAGATCAGGCTTTCCACATCGGCAAGCTGCTTGGACGGCGAGCTTTGGGCATCGGCGCTGATATAATCGGCGCCCAGCTCGCTCAAGCGCGCCTTGATCGCGGCCTCGTCGGTCTTCCAGCGCTCTTCCTGGAAATTGGACCAGCTTACCCCGACGACGGTTTTCTGTGCCATGGCGCCGGTCGCGACGGTCATGGCCAGCACGGCGCCCAGGCCTGCCAGGGCATGCTTGATGGGAATCATTGAGTTCCGCCTCCCCAAAGGTTCATTCTTGTTGGCCCGGCTTGTACCTGGGCATGTTTCCTGAAGCGCCTTGAGACTTCGCCCGGGCCACCAGACGATGCGGCAAACCAGCGTTGCTTCGAATTGCCGCAGCGGAACGATGCCACGGCCCATTGGCCAAATCAATTGAGCTGACCGGAGCGCTTGGCCTTAATCTGACATTTTAACGAAAAACGCCCTCTCCCGCGGTAACGGGAGAGGGCGTGCCGGGCCGGAAAGGACCGGATCGTAGCCTTACTTGGCGTCCGCGGCGACCTGCATCTTGATGATGCGGTCGGGCTCGGTCACCGAGCCGTTACGGGACGGCGATCCCTTCTTGATCATGTCGACGAAGTCCATGCCTTCGACGACCTGACCCCAGACGGTGTACTGGCGGTCGAGGTGCGGGGCCGGGGCGAACATGATGTAGAACTGGCTGTCGGCGCTGTTCGGGTCCTGCGCGCGCGCCATCGAGGTGGTGCCCCGGACGTGCTTGTAGTTGGAGAACTCGGCCTTCAGCTTCTGACCCGAGCCGCCCATGCCGGTACCCTGCGGGTCGCCGGTCTGGGCCATGAAGCCGTCGATCACGCGATGGAACACGAGGCCATCGTAGAAGCCCTGACGGGTCAGTTCCTTGATCCGTGCTACGTGGTTGGGGGCCAGATCGGGCTTCAGCTCGATCACGACTCGGCCGTCTTTCAGGTCGAGATACAGGGTGTTT
>NZ_JCACHA010000412.1:0-2454 GCF_059503625.1 Skermanella sp. | reverse complement strand
ATGGACTCGAGGACATCGTAGTCCTGTTCAATAAGCGTATCTTACTATATTTACGCGACGGACAGGCAAGTGAATTGCTCAAGCGAGTTACTGATGGACTTGAGGCAAGAGAAGGTTTTGAGTACCGCCCAATTTCTGACACATCGGTTCACACATCTGGAACAAACTGCTCGTACCCAAGGACATGTGTAAAGCGAAGTCTATGGGTTGTATCACATCACCGAGTAGACCGCGGGCATGCCGAGCCTGGAGTGTTTGCGTACACTTACCGCGACGGCCGTGCCGATGCCGCGGGACGCGGATGGCTTGGTTTTGTTTCGCGCGAGGCAACGAACGTAGAAACGGGGACTATCACCCGTGTTGTCCGCGACACTGAGAAGCGCTCTGGGACTTTCTACCCGTGTGCAGGCTTTCACCAGTCTTATACAGCCTCAACACCATTAAATCCCAATGTTAAAGGTCAGCCATCAAATAAGCTTGAGGGCTCCTTTAACTCAGAAATATTACCAACAGTGACGCGCTTAAGCAAAGATTATCAAACCATAGCATCCTGCCGCGTAGTAAACCAGTATGACAATAAGGTATATTTTGCCTATCAGGACTCGATAATATTTAGCGAGTATGAAACTTTAATAGCTGTTCTGCCAACTCCTCGGCAGATGGTAGAGCTCCTACGTCGAGAAATTACACATCTGGATCGCGACGGCTACGGCAATACCATACATCAGCAAGTTTCGGTTTACTCAGTCCAGAACGGAATACCAACTGGTCGAGCACATGGAGTCACCAACACGATACAATATGACAACTTTGACTCCTCTTGGATTATT
The DNA here is from genome assembly GCF_059503625.1 of Skermanella sp. NCBI lineage: Bacteria > Pseudomonadati > Pseudomonadota > Alphaproteobacteria > Rhodospirillales > Azospirillaceae > Skermanella > Skermanella sp. The sequence goes on along the minus strand of NZ_JCACHA010000412.1, from coordinate 1,624 downwards.
GGGCAAAAAATGCGATTGGTGATCACAAGCGCCACTCGATCCGGACGCACTATGACAAGAACCATTGAGAATGAATTCTATCCAAATACCGGATTGTTGTGGAAGACCCGCATTGAACCCGATTCTCCACTACCCGCGGACGAACAATCCGATGTTTCGCTAGAAATAACGTATCAACGCAACAGTTATGGCCTCGTTACTTCAGTCACTCGCTCTGGATCGGGCGAGGATAGAACAGAAACCATAGCCTATGAGACTCGCGACCAAATATTTCCTGAGACCTCTATAAATGCAGCTGGCCATATACACTATTATACCTTCCACCCAGGAATTGGAGCCGTGGCGACCGAGAGAGACCCAAATGGATTAATAACAACTTATCGTTATGATGGTTTTGGGCGGCTTAGGTATTTAGAGCAGCCCAACGGCGTCGAAAGCGAAGCGCATTTTGATAAGGACGCGGTTGGAAGGTTACGTTTAAGGACTCATACAGCAGGTTCTGCTCCCTCTGAAATCTCTTATGATCGATTAGGACGACCAGCGGAGTGGCGTTGGCAAAGCTTTGACGGTAGCATGTCAGGTGCGGAGGCGTTGTATGATACTCAAGGACGGTTAGCTTCAATTTCTTTGTCGCACGCAATCTCCGATCCACCGGATTGGCGCCATATCGAATATGATAATTTAGGTCGTGTACGTAGTGTGCGCCACCCAGATGGCACGTCAGTTAGAAGAGAATACAAAGGGCTCCAAACAATCTACTGGGATGAGAAAGGGAAAAGAAGGTTTGTCGTTGAGGATGAGTTCGGACGGATAGCTAAAAGCGTCCAAATCACCGACAATGAGAAAGAAATCGGCACCTATTTCGAGTACGGTCCATTTGGAGTTCTCGAGAATATTACTAATGAAGCCGGTCATCGAGTTTCGTATATGTATGACAAAGCTGGTCGAGTAAAAAGGATAGAGACACCAGACACAGGTGCCATGTCAATGCACTATAACGCCTTCGGCGAACAATTAAGTGAAACAAACGCGGGAGGCATCACTACCCATTACAAGCGAGATAAACTCGGTCGAATATCGACAGTTGTTAACGACGCAGGAACAACAAGCTTCACTTGGGATTCCGCTGCACATGGGATTGGATTGCTTGCTCAAACGTTGAGTTCAGATGCTGTTAAATCGACTTTTAACTACGATAATTTTTCACGCTTGAGTCAAGTCTCAAGAACGATTGATAGGCAGACATACCGCGTCGATTACACATACGACAAATTTGGCAGATTGGACACGCTTGCTTACCCACAGATACAAGGTAGATCTAGGCTAACTGTGCGAAATAACTACACCATAGGAGGTGAACTTAAATCGGTGCAAGATGCGAATAGCTCACATGTGTATTGGCAGGTAAATGAGCGCGATGTTGATGGTTTGCCTCGTAGCGAAAGCTTCGGGAACGGTGTTGTCACTAACAAAGTTTATTCAGTCGATGGGGCAACAAGATACATCGGTACCCAGTCGTCAACGGGTACAATACTACAGTTTCTAGAATATGACTATGAAGCTAATGGAAATTTGCACTTGCGAGCAGATGCTATTGCCCACACGCGCGAGGTATTTGGCTACG
>NZ_JCACHA010000411.1:0-2465 GCF_059503625.1 Skermanella sp. | reverse complement strand
CGAAGATGTCTGCGATCGAATAGATCTGGGCGCAGGGCACTTCGCCCGCCTCAGTATTCGTCAACACGTCTTCCAGGCTGCGCTCGGCCATCCAGGCAGCCACGACCGAGTTGATATACGCCCTGTTGTCCGAACGGATCTTACTAGTCGGGTACTTCTGAGCAAGCTCGGGTTGCTCCATCATCTCGGCAAGACGGTGGAACATTTTGTCACTGGTGCACGCAAGCGCGACCCACTCGCCACTTCCCGTCTGATAATGGCTATGAGGAGCGACGTTGACCGTGTCCGCCCCCATCCGCCGACGGATGGTTCCGTACTTGGCGTAAGCTGGCGCCAGTTCGTCCAGCAGACGGAAGACGGACTCGTAGAGACCCAGATCGATAAACTGGCCGCGTCCGCTCTTGTCCCGGGCGCGCAATGCCATCATTACCCCAATCGCGCCCCACATGCCGGACGCATAGTCAGCCATGGAGGTCGAACCGGGCACCACCGGCGGACCGTCCGGTTCCCCGGCGAGGAAGGCGAGGCCGGAAAAGGCATGAGCAATGCGGGCAAAGCCTGGCTCGAACTTCTTCGGGCCCGTCTGTCCATAGGCGCTAATGCGCAGCATGACGAGACCCGGGTTGATGGCCTGCAGACTTTCAAAGCCGAGCCCCCACTTCTCCAGCGTACCGGGGCGGAAATTCTCCAGCACCACGTCGGCCTTCTCGACCAACTGGCGGAATAGGTCCGCACCCTCCGGCTTTCGCAGGTCGAGTGTCACAGTCTTCTTGTTGCGGGCCTCGCTCAACCAGATGAGGCTGTCGCCGCATTCTGTGAGCGTGCCAAATTTGCGCAGAGCATCGCCGCCGGAGGGTTGCTCGACCTTGATAACTTCCGCGCCGAAATCGGCGAGAATGGTTCCACAAAATGGCGCGGCCACAAAGGTCGCGATATCGAGGACGCGAAGGCCTTCCAATGCCGACTTGTCCTGACTCGCCGAGGATAGTGATTCCCGTTGTTCCAAGACCTGACCACCTGTGTTTATTGTTGAATTGCAGATACCTTACGAGCGCTTAACATTGCTGACAAACGCATTTATCCGAACCATTGTGCAGTTCAGATGGATAATTCGGCAAAGGCAGCTGGTTGGTTGGTCGTGCGGAACAAAAATGTGTCCAGCGGCGAATATCACTCCGCCTGATGATCAACACGCGGGTTTTGAATGACAATCTGGCGTATCAGCAGTACTCTGAAAAAAAATTGCATAGTCAGGAACAGCGATGCAAGTTAGCTCCAACGCTCTGACCAATGTGAACCTCAAACTGCTCCAGACCTTTCTGCTGGTAGCAGAGCATAGTAGTTTTCGAATAGCGGCCGAGCATACGTTTCGGTCGCAATCAGCAGTAAGCGCTCAAATACGTCAGCTTGAGCAGCAGCTTCGCGTGCCCTTGTTTCATCGCACGACACGAAACGTGCGCCTGACACCTGAGGGCATGCAGTTGATGGAGTGTGCTCATCGCGCGCTTATGGAACTCGATGTCGGACTTCGGAAGATCAGGGAGTCGGCGGACGTCAAGAGCGGGAAGGTAACGCTTTCCTGTTCTCCGACCATCGCACAATCAAGACTTGCTCGAGTTCTGGCGGCTTTCGAAAACGATTATCCTGGGATTGAAGTAAAGGTTCGAGAGTTGTCGTCGCAAGAAATTTATGACAGCATTCGAAAGCGTGAGGTTGATTTCGGGATTGGCCCTGCGATTGAGAAAGCGGAATTTCAATTTCAACATCTCTTCGAAGATGCGTTCTATGCCTTGGTCCCGAAGCGTTTCTTAACAACGACCAAAGATGTGATCCCGCTCGCTCGTTTAGCTTCAATGCCATTGTTAGTATTGAGTTCTGCGACTGCCGTGCGGGGACTGCTGGAAGCGAGTATGAAGGAATGGAATCTCACCTTCGCAACGCGCTATGAGTTTGCCGAGGCAGCCACTCTTGTGTCAATGGCAGATGCCGGCTTGGGTGCGGCGATCCTTCCCAAAGTTGCTATTCCGGCAATTCTTGGAAATAACGTATATTCGCTTCGGATTATCAATCCATCCTTGCACCGGCAAGTAGCACTGATCACTCTCAAGGGACATGCGCTGTCGCCGGCATCTGTGAGACTTGCACAACTAATTCACCAACTTGTCCCGGAGCCTGAAGAGCGGGACAAAAGTGGAAAGAAATAGTGATCGACTATGCCCAGTTAGGGCCTGCTCACGGGACCATGGTAAACTGTAGGAGCAATGTTGGTCTGCGGCGGTGTCGGCAGATAGGTAATTGCTTCGACAGTGTCAGCCTTCGGGACGAGCATGCATATTCAGATTCAGCTCCGGATCGTAGCCGACGACGATAGCGTGATCAGCGAGGGCAAGATCCTGCAGTTCAACAACGCGAACGACCAGTTGGAGGTGATTGGTCTGTTGTTCGACGAAGCCAAGGCGGCGCTA
>NZ_JCACHA010000410.1:0-2465 GCF_059503625.1 Skermanella sp. | reverse complement strand
AATCAAATTAACATTTTCTTAGGTATATACCCCAAAATATCGAGTGACAACTGCTTCAACCTGTCCTTGGCGATCGGAACCGGCCTCGACCGTCGTGTTCCGCAATATTGAAGTGATGGAGATAATCATGCTCGAACAGATTGCCGACACTGTTGCTAATTCAGTTAAAATTGTTGGCAATCCTTGCGCAGCGGAACAGCCGCGCCGGGCTCCCGTTCAGCTTGACGGCCAGTTCCGCGAACTGGATCTCGATTTCGACGCCAAGACAGGGGTTTTCTGGTGCCGTTTCCAGTTCAGCAACCGGCCGAGCTTCACGCCGGAGGTGCTGTCCGAACTGCGCCGGATGCGCCAGCTGCTGGCATCGCGGCACGGCGCCGCCGCAAGCCAGGACCCGCAGGTGAAGTACATGGTGCTGGCCTCCAGGATGCCGGGCATCTTCAACCTGGGCGGCGACCTCCACCTGTTCGCCAACTTGATCCGCAAGCGCGACCGGGCGGCCCTGACGGCCTATGCCCGCGCCTGCGTCGCCGAAGTCCACGCCAATTCGATGGCGCTCGACCTGCCGATCATCACGGTGTCGCTGGTGCAGGGAGACGCGCTGGGCGGCGGTTTCGAGGCGGCGCTGTCGAGCAACGTCATCATCGCGGAGCGGAGCGCCAAGTTCGGCCTGCCCGAGATCATGTTCAACCTGTTTCCCGGCATGGGCGCCTATAACTTCATCGCCCGCCGGACCAATGCCGCGACCGCCGAACGCATGATCATGAGCGGCCGCATCTATACCGGCGCCGAATTGTACGACATGGGCATCGTCGACGTGCTGGCCGAGGACGGCCGGGGCGAAGAGGCGCTCAACGACTACGTCCGGAAGAACGCGCGCCGCCACGCCGCCCAGCGGGCGATCTATCAGGCGCGCCAGCGGGTCAACCCGATCACCCTGCAGGACCTGAACGGCATCACCGACCTGTGGGTCGATACCGCGATGACCCTGAGCCCGATCGACCTGAAGATGATGGAGCGCCTAGTCGCGGCCCAGGGCCGCCGCCGCGCCCGCGCCGATGCCGACATGGAAGACCTTGCGATGACCGGCTGCGGCGACTGATTTCAGGCGAGTTCGCGGAGCGCCGTGCGGACCCGGGCGAACTCGGCCTGGATTTCCCGGACGCGGCGGTAACCTTCCTCCGCCAGCGTTTCCCTGGACACATCGCGGCAATACAGCAGAAGGCGCACCATCCGGCTTGCGCCGACATAGGACGCGCTGCTGCGCAGCGAGTGGGCATGATCCTTGAAGGCGTAGAGATCGCCGCAGGCCCAGGCGTGCTCCAGTTCGATCAATAAATCCTCCCCATCATGCAGGAACTCGTCCGCGATCTGGGCGATGAACGACGGGTCGTCATCGACCGAGCGCAGCTTGTCCAGGGCCGCGACGTCGATGCTGGGTTCGTTCGTGCCCGCATTCGCCCCGGAGTCGGCAAGATCCGGAGCCTCCGGCAGCGGCGACTCGGGGTGCCGCCCGCCCGATGCCGGTTCCGGCCGAAGCGTGCCGGGCTCGGCCGGCTGACCGCCGACCAGCCGGTCGATGGTCGCGAACAGGGCCTTCGGATCGACCGGCTTGGTCAGGAACGCGTCCATGCCGGCATCGGCGCATTGGCGGCGCGCCTGCTCGGTCGCTTCCGCCGTCAGGGCGACGATCGGCAGGTGCGGATGGTCGGTGTGGGTGAACCGGTACATCCGGGCGACGTCCAGGCCGCTGATGGCCGGCATGTTCATGTCCATCAGCACGATATCGAAGCTCATGCGGTCGAGCAGATCCAGCGCCTCGTCGCCGTCGGCGGCGAAGATTGCGTCATGGCCGGCGCGCTGAAGGATCTTCTCGATCACGCGGCGGTTGATCGCGTTGTCCTCCGCCACGAGGATCCGCCGGCGCTGGGCGGCGGCGACGGGCCCGGCCCCCGGAGCAGAGGCACCGGCCGCCAAGCCGGCCAGTCCGCGCGCGGCGGCCAGCGCCGAAGCCATCCGATCCGCCTCCATCGGGCAGGTCAGGACCAGTTCGCTGAGCCATTCCCGGCAACGGCCCGCCGCCTCCGTCGCCGACGATCCTATCAGTATGGAGATGGAACGCTCGACGCCGTTGCCCGCCTCGAGCCATGCCGCGATGCCGGTGGACGGATCGTCCAGCGCCTCGACCGGGATCAGGAGGACCGGGGTGGCACCTTCCGAGTCGCGGAAGATATCGGCGAGCACCGTGTCCGCCTCGACCGGATCGGCGATCTCGGCATGGCGACCCAGGGCGAAATTCAAGTCGGAACGCAGGCCGGATACCTTCGACTCGGCGCCGGCCGTCACCAGCAGGGGCGTTACGGCAGCGGCCGGAGCGGCCGGGTCCGATCCGGGCTTGGCGGCCCGGCAGGGCAAGGTGATCCAGAATTCGCTGCCGCGATGAAGCTCGCTCGACACCCCGATGGCTC
>NZ_JCACHA010000409.1:0-2471 GCF_059503625.1 Skermanella sp. | reverse complement strand
ACCTTCCCATCGGCGCCAGCGCGCACGGATCGTATGGTCACCGCTCATCTCAGGCTCCGTTTGCACACGGAGGATACGGCACCGGAAGGCTACCGCATCCTCACCTGCCGCGACGTCACTGCGCCGCGAATTTCCAGCTGCCGTCGGCTATCTGGCAGACCGGCAGGACGTAGACGACGTTACGATCCTTCAGCTGACTGTTGACCTGGGTGTCGCGGCACGGCATCTGACCGCGCGTGTAACTCCGCAGAACCGTAATGGTCCCGCTGTTCCCGGTCTGCGGATTGGACCAGGGACGCGACTCCCCATCGGGCGCATTGCGCAGCATGTCGGCGCCGATCCTCATGATGATCTTCGTGTCGTCACCCTGATAATGCGCTTGCCCAAGGCGGCTGCCGAACAGCAGTTGGGCCTGAGCGGAACCGGCCGCCAATATGAGCAAGGCCAGGGTTAATGCACCACCGAGCTTAGTCATGCCATTGACTTTCATTTTTGCCCCTCCCGATTCTGCTTGTGAGAGCACGAGCAGACAAACGATCAAAGTTCCACTTTCACCATTATTTCAAGGCAAAGGATGGGCTCGATCGTACTACACCGCTAGATAGTCCCCTGCTTGTCGGCGCGACGTTTATCGTACCGTCGCTTTGGATGATCCGCCCAGCATCTGGGGAGGCGATCTTGAAGTCCTGTGAATCGGACCGGCACTGTAGTCCCACGCATCAGCCCGACACTCCTTTGTCTCCCCAGCAGATCCGATTGCAGCTGGCGAAGATCTGCGCTGGGGAAGAGTTCCGGCGCTCGAAACGGAGCTTGCGATTCCTCAGTTACATTGTCGAGGAAACCCTTGCAGGACGCGCAGGGCGCATCAAGGCATACTCGGTCGCCATATCGGTACTGGATCGCGACGAAACCTTCGATCCGCAGACAGATCCGATGGTGCGCATCGAGGCAAGCCAGTTGCGCCGCCGATTGGAACGCTATTACCTGACCCAGGGGATCAACGATCCGGTCGTCATCGACTTGCCCAAAGGCGGCTATGTTCCTGTCTTCCGGACGGCCCGGGTTACTATTCCTCCCAGCCCACGATCCGTCGCCCCCGCTCGATCCGACAAGTGGCGAAAACCTGCCGCCGTTCTGGGAACGGCCTTGCTGACCGTCTGCATCGCTACCTTCGCATGGTCCCTGCAGTACTCCCACCCGCAATATCAAACGGGTGCCGGCCTCAAGACCGGATCCCGTATCCATATCATTCCTTTCACGGCAACGACTGCCGACGGCCGGAGCGGCATGATCGCCAACGGTTTGGCGGACGAGGTCACTCAAGTGCTGATCCGGAACGGCACGGTGGGTGTTCTGGCTCACCCTACCAGGAACGGCACGGCTTCCCGGATCCGGGCCGACATGTTCCTGACCGGCAGCGTGAGGTCCAATGCGGGAGTTGTCAGGCTCACCGCGAACCTCGTCGATGCACGTATGGGGACGTACGTCTGGACGGAAGCGTATGACATGCCGGCCGACGCACCGGTTCTGACATTGCAGACGGCACTGGCAGCCAGTCTTGGTGCCCGGCTGCCGATCCCGGCGGTCGGGACGGCCCGTGTGCCGACTTCCCCACCCATGGAAGCCCAAGCGGAGGAAGCTAACCTCCAGTAGGCCTAAATCCGCGCTCGGCAACCGTGATAACGGGTAAACTACGGTAAAGTACGTGCACTTCCAGGTCGCGATGCTAAAGGCTCGGAGGTGTCCCAAGGCTGCGCTCCCGGGAGTCGGGGGATACATGCCTGGATCGTTTCGGCGATGACCACCAATCCGGTACGCGGATAATCCGGTCGGACAGGCAGAACGGCGAAAACGGCGCTACACACCAATCAATTCAGGAGAAAACAATGTCGCAGCTTCGTCGAGCGTCCGCCGAGCTTATCGGCACATTCTGGCTTGTCTTCGGAGGATGCGGCAGCGCGGTATTCGCCGCGGCTTTTCCCGAAGTCGGCATCGGCCTGCTCGGTGTCTCCTTCGCCTTCGGACTGACGGTGCTGACGATGGCGTACTCCATAGGCCATATCAGTGGCTGCCATCTGAACCCGGCCGTCACAATCGGCCTGTGGGCGGGCGGACGTTTCCCGACCAAGGATATCCTGAGCTACATCATCGCCCAGATAGCCGGCGCCATCATTGCGGCAGGTGCCCTTTACCTCATCGCTAGCGGCAAGGCGGATTACGATCTCGCCGTCAAGGGGCTTGCCGCGAACGGGTTCGGCGCCGCCTCTCCCGGCGGCTATTCGCTGAACTCGGGCATCGCCATCGAGATCATCCTGACCTTCGGCTTCCTGATGATCATCCTGGGCTCGACCGACAGTCGCGCCCCGGCTGGTTTCGCGCCAATCGCCATCGGTCTGGGCTTGACGCTGATCCACCTGATCAGCATCCCAATCACGAATACCAGCGTCAATCCGGCGCGCAGCACGGGACCG
>NZ_JCACHA010000408.1:0-2475 GCF_059503625.1 Skermanella sp. | reverse complement strand
GTTGAAGCGGTCGAAGACCTGCCGTCCGTCCGGATAGGTGAACGAGACATCCCTGAACTCGATCTCGCCGCCGCCCGGCAGCAGCGGGCGCTCGTCGCCGACATCCTCCAGCCCATGAGGCTGCGCGATGACGCGCAGGCTGTCGGTGATGATGCCCATGTGCTGCGAGGTATTGACCAGCGCCAGCGCCAGATCGCGCGAGCCGTGCAGGATGCGGAAGGTCAGCGCGCTGATGATGACGACGTCGCCCGGCGAGATCGTGGCCGAGCGCCAGAGCGTGATCGCCCACAGCAGCATGGAGCCGGCCATGATCCAAAGGCAGGCGTCGTGCAGCAGCCGGGCCTTCTCCAGATACATCCAGCTCCTGCGCTCGGACGAGGCCTCCATGCCCAGCTCCCGGGCCAGCCGGTCGCGCTCGCGCTGGCGGGCGGAGAACGCCTTGACCGTCCAGACGTTGGACACGACATCGACCAGCTGGCCGCCGGCATGGGACGCCTGATGGGCGAAGGCGTGGTGGACTTCCCGCCCGCGCACGCCGAACCAGACGATGGCCAGCGCCACGACCACGACGAAGCAGGCCAGCGCCACCGCCATCCGCCAGTCGATCGTCGTCAGCACGATCACGGCCCCGATGATCTCGGTGCAGGGCGGCACGATGCTCCAGGTCAGGCTGCGCAGGATCATGCCCGCCGCGTTGGCGGTTGCGGTGATCCTGCTGCCGAGCGAGCCCGCGAAGTGCTGGCTGAAGTAGCGCATCGGGTGGCCGGTCAGGTGCTGGAACAGGTCCAGCCGCATATCGACGCCGGTCGCCACGATGGTCCGTGCCCCCAGCCAGCCGCCCGACCGCCACATCACGTTCTCGATGGCGATCAGCCCCAGGAACAGCATCAGCGGGGTCCAGACATCCGCCGCCATGCGGTCGGGGGAAGCCATCGCATCGACCAGAAGCTTCATGCCGTACTGCACGAGCACGGCGCACGCGGCCCCCGCCACGATCACGCTGAACAGCGCGCCGAATTCCCATCGGCGCGCGCGGATATACCGCATGAGAAAGCTCAGCGGGGTACTGGGAAGAGGCCGGCTTGTCGTGGGCCGGTTTGACATGCAAAAAATCCTTTGGTGATTGGAGGGGATGGCGGGGTTGATGCCGCCATCCCCCCGTCTCAACTCACGCCGCGTCCGTCTTCAAGCCGTCGTCCGCATTCAGCCGCGCGAACCGCGCCTGCTGCCGGGCGAGTTCTTCGCCCAATGGCTCATGCACCACCCGCTTGCCCTCGGCATCGGGATGCCCGAGCAAACCGGTCGCGCAATGCCGGTCGTCAGCCCAGCCGGGATAGTCCAGCACGGGGTAAAGGCAGATGCCCTCGACAGGAACGCCAGCTTCCAACGCCGCCGCGACCTCGTCGCAGACATATTTGAACCAGGACGCGCGGGGATCGCCCTCGGCCCCCGTTTCCGCGACCAGCACCGGCTTGCCGTAGCGCTTGTGCGTTTCCGCCAGCAACTCCCGGAACGGCTTGTACTTCGGATCGGTCCGCTCGATGGTCGGGCCGTTGAAGTACCACTGGTTGTCGGAGTAGTAGTTGACCCCGATGGTATCCAGGTATTCCGGCTTGCCGCCCAGCCCCGGCCAGATCTTGCCGACCAGCATGTCCCAGGCCTGGAACTGCGCCTGCCGGTAACCCTCGGCCCCGCCCCGGTCGCCCGGACCCTTCGGCACCACGTTGATCACAGGATCGATCTGGACGAACCGGGCGCGCGGATCGACGTTGCGGACAGCCTCGATCGCCGCGATCGAGGCGCGGACGAGCTGGACCTTCAGCTCCATGCCCCGGCCCCGCGCCATCGGGTTGAAGCTGGCGGTATCGCCGCCGGCCCAGGCCCAGTACGAGATCTCGTTGATCGCCGCGTAGAACGGCACCTCCGACGTCTCGTCCTTGACCACCTGTGCTACCGCCGCCGCGAACTTGGCGAAGCGGTCCACGAAGTTCGGCCGCCAGATGTCGATGTCGTCGGGCCAGCCGTAGTGGCAGAGGTCCCAGATCGGCTGGACCCCAGCCGCCCGGCTGGCATGCAGCATGGGCAGGAAGCTGGACCAGTCGAACTGTCCCGGCGTCGGTTCGATCAGGTGCCAGCGCAAGCCATCGCGAACCGTCCGGAGGCCGTGCCCGGCCATGGTGCGGAAGTCTTCCGCGAAGAACTTGCCATGACCGGTCGATTCGATGAGATCGAGCCGCCGGCCGTCGTGCCGGCGGTGGGTCGAGCACTCGAACCCGCCCATGAAGAAGCTGTTGAAAAGCTCGGGTCTGTGCATTTCAGTCTTCTCCCGGCTCAATCGCCGGCGCCCTGCGCCGCTTCGGCGCGGACGGTACCGTTGACCCGAGCCATGCTGCGGGCGGCACGAGCCAGACCGGATTCGGACTTCTCGGTCTCCTCGATCCGCTTGAACAGGGCCAGCGCCTGGCCGACGACCTG
>NZ_JCACHA010000407.1:0-2478 GCF_059503625.1 Skermanella sp. | reverse complement strand
CAAACGGCGCCATGGACACCTGCATAGCGCTCCGCACCGCCGTCCTTAAGGACGGAGTCATGCATGTCCAGGCGGGCGGCGGTGTCGTGGCCGACAGCGATCCGGAGGCCGAATACCAGGAAACGGTCAACAAGTCGCGGGCGCTGATCCGTGCAGCGGAGGAAGCGGTGAGGTTCGCTTCCAGCCGCTGACGGATATGTTGGGGCGCGTGCCGTTCAGGCGGCGGCCCTGCCGCCGAAATCGAATCCGGCGCCTTCCACCGCATCCTTGACGGTATCCTCGGACAGGTCGCCGTCGACTGTCACCACTCCGGTCGGCAAGTCGACTTCGACCTGTGCGGTTGAGTCGCGCGCGGTGATCGCGTTGGTGACGGAGCGGACGCATCCGCCGCAACTCATCCCTGAAACCTTGTACTTCGCTGACATCGTGGTGCCTCCATTTGGCGTTTTACTGATCGGTCGGTAGCTTTTCGAAGCCTTGGCGGAACGGCTTCAGCCGCTCGGCTGGCGGTTCTTCAGAATGGCGCTGACGGGAACGAGCGTGAAGCCCTTGGCGGCGACGGACGGCAGCCATTCGACCAGGGCGTCCACGGTCGCGTCGTGGGGGTGCCCGATGGCGATGGCGTAACCCTGCCGCCGGGCGACGGCCTCCACCTTGGCAAGGCTCGCCCTGACCGCGCTGGGGCTCATGTCGTCGTCCAGGAAGACATCGCGGCCCAGGGCGGGCAGGTGAAGACCGCGCGCGATCCCGAAGGCGACGCTGTGGCTGGTGGTGCGGCTGTCCAGGAACATCAGGCCGCGCCGCTGTAGCTCGCCCAGGATCACCCTCATGCCGGCCGCATCCTCCGTGAAGCGGCTGCCCATGTGGTTGTTGACCCCGATATAGCCGTCGAACGACTTCAAGCCATGGTCGAGACGGCGCAGCAGTTCGGCATTGCCGACGCCGACCTTCATGGCGTCCGGTCCGGGATCGATGTCGCTGGCCCGCGGCTCCATCGGGATATGGACCATCAGCTCATGCCCTGCCGTCCGAGCCGTCTTCGTCTGGCGCGGAAGGTCGTTGGCATAAGGCAGCCAAGCAAGGGTCAGGGGAGCCGGCAATCCGACGACCCGGGAGCTGCGCTTCCGGTCCAGCCCCATGTCGTCGATCACGATGGCGATCATGGGACCACCGGAGCGGGGGACGAAAGGCACCGCGTTCCTCTGCCACAGCGGTAAGCCGGGAGCGACCGGGGCCGGTGCGGCGCCCGGCGGGACCGGCGGCGGCATCATCGCCGCCAGGACCGTCGGCGGCGCCGGCTTGGCCAGCGGCGGAGCGATGGTGGGGACAGACACCGAGGGTGCCTTCGGTGCGGAGGACCCGTCGGCCTGTTCCTGGACACGCGGTTGTTCGAGGCGGGGCGGTTCGACGCGGGGCATGTCGATCCGGGGAGCGGTCGGACGCACCGCTTCCGGCCGGGTCGTGACAACCTGAGCAGGCGGCTTGTCCGAATCCCGCTGATAAAGGAAGCCGACCAGAGCGCCCGCGCCGAAGGTCAGGGCAAGGGCTCCCGCCGCCAGCGTGACGGGACGAAAGCGCTTCAGCAAGTCGGGCACCGCAGGCTTTCGCCGGGTGCGCCGGGGTTTCGGCGTCTTGGACGTTTTGGTCGTTGGACTTGGCATAATGTCAGGTGCGATGCTCTGTCGATGATGTAGCCAGCGAGTCGAGAATGGGACAGTCGGGACGGTCGTCGCCATGGCAGCGCTGGACCAGATCGACCAGCGTTTCACGGATATTCCGCAGCTCCGCGATCTTCGCGTCGATCTCCGCGATGTGGCCGCGCGCCAGCGCCTTGACGTCGGCGCTCGCACGGCTCCGGTCGCGCCAGAGGGTCAACAGGTTGGCGACATCCTTGACCGCGAAGCCCAGTGAACGCGCATGCGAAACGAAACGCAGGGTTTCGACCTCCTCCGACGTGTAGACCCGGTAACCGTTGGCGCTGCGGCCGGCGGATGCGATCAGGCCGATGCTTTCATAATAGCGAATGGTCTTGGCCGACACGCCGGAGCGCTTGGCAACTGTCCCGATATTCATGAAACGCTCTCCCGATACGATGGGTTTTCATCGTTAACAGATCGTTACTCACACACAGATGGTATCCATATGGGGCTTCCAGTGCCGGGAAGGTCAAGGTACCGGCATGCGTCGCCGCGCTGGAATTTCCGGGTCTCGCCTTGTAGGGTAACCGCTCGCTTGTTTCCCATTTGTTTGCCGCGGGTTGCCGCATGCTGCTGCTGATCGATAACTATGACAGTTTCACCTACAACCTCGTCCATTTCCTCGGCGAACTGGGTGCGGAGATCGTGGTGAAACGTAATGACGCACTGACGGTCGCGCAGGCGCTCGATCTGCGGCCCGACGGCATCGTGCTGTCTCCCGGTCCGTGCGATCCCGACCGCGCCGGCATCTGCCTTGACACCATCGCCGCCGCGGCCGAAC
>NZ_JCACHA010000406.1:0-2480 GCF_059503625.1 Skermanella sp. | reverse complement strand
TCAACAGCGTCGAATCAGAACGCGCGATTCCAAGCAACATCAAAGTGCTCTAGTCCGACGGCAGATTCATGGCCGCGGCAAGCTCGACCCGCTACGTGCCAGGTTGGCCGCCCCAACAGGAGCGATCCGTCAGCACGAAAACTGTGACAGAGCCCAATCGGGACCCCTCTGCTGAGTGGATTCACGGTGGTTCCTGGGATATTCGGGGACCCGGATCGGGATGCTGGTCGTGGATACGGTTGCGATGATCCGTCGGCTGCTCCCGGGCCGATCACGGCGGGGCGAAGATAGGGCGCACTGCCAACCTCACCGGCTGGTCGGCGTTGGAACAGGACACGTCCGATGCTAGATTTTGTGGCCGGAGGACGAATGAGCCACATCGTTTACAAGCCTCTTCCCATTACCCCCGACCGGGTACCCCCGGCCGGCGTGTCTGAGCGCTCGTTCAAGTGAGCGGTGGCGCATCGACGGTAGTCCGCGTTCTTGACGCCCGTCGGGCGACCTTCGGCACCGACCTCGCCTACGTTTTCGGCCGCAATGTCTCCCGCGCTCGCGAGGAGAACGAGAAGGTCACGGAGAGTCCGGACGGCGTCGTTGTCCGACGCTGAGCGTCCCGTCTTCCTCGTCATCGGCGGGTCGAACGGCTCTGGGAAGAGCAGCGCCTACTCCGATGCCCGGGATGCGATCGAGTCCCGAACCCTCTGGATCATCAACCCCGACTTGCTCGCGGCCCGATCCTTACGGATGACCAGTTCCGGCTCTTGGAGCCATTCATCTCGCCGGCCGAACCCGGAGGGGCCTGCGAACTACGGACGTGCGGCGCCTGCTCGACTGCCTGTTCTACCTCGTGCGCACCGGCCGCCAGTGGTGGCACCTGCCACCCCCTCCCGGTCTTCCCACCCTGGCCCACGGTGTACGGCACTATGCGTGTCTTCCTCCGCGACGGGGTGTGGGAAAGCATCCGCCACTACTTCGTAGCTATGCTGCGCGAGGCCGAGGGGTGGGACGCCAGCCCTACAGCGGCGGTCGTCGATACCCAGAGCGTGGGGATGACGGAGAGCGGCGGCCCGCGCGGCTGGGATGCCGCTAAGCGACTGAAGGGGCGCAAGCGCCACGTCGCGGTGGACACATAGGGGCTGCTGCTGGACGTGGTCGTGCATGCAGCCGACATCCAGGACGCCGATGGTCTCCCAGACCTGCTGAGGCGCGTGAAGCCCCTCTACAACTGGCTCCGGATCGTTCTCGCCAATAGAATCTACAACCGGCTCGGTCTTGATCCGGTCACCTGACCTGCGTGGGATCGGCGAGAGCGCAACCACGACGCATTCGTGCCCCGCCACACTTACCTACCGCTGGATCCGGTAGCCGCACGGTCCGGCTTCACAGCAAAAGCCCAGCGTCGAGCCGGCCTTCGCCAGCTTGCTCATCAACGCTTTCAACGCCGTTGGAGTGTTGACAATCGTGCCGTGCTCGCGGACTTCGCCCCGCTTGCCCGCCTCGGCCACCGCAATGGTCTCCTTGTGCACATCAAGGCCGATATAGGTGATAGCCTTCTCCATGACCCGTCTCCTTTATGCATGAGGCTCGGTGCCAGACTGTCTGGCACAATCCTCGCAACCCTCACTCATCCCCTCATTTGCGCCAGCAGTTTTCGGCATGAACACGCCGGCCTTTGATATGGCTTCGGCGAAGTTCTGCATCAGCGGCGCGAGCCTGTGCTCTGGCATGTTGGGGATGAGGTCGTAGAGAATGCAGCCTTGCCGAAACAGCGAGTGGATGCGGCTTTTGCTGGTGTTTGGCTTCAGCAGCCGGTCCATGCCGAGGCTTTCGCCGACCGTGCCCAGCAGGGTGAGCAACGCGGTGGCGAAGGCGCTGACCAGCAGCCGATCGCGTCGCATGGGTTCGCCGATGCGGGTGGCGGACAGCCCCATGCCGAAGCGCACGTCCTTGGTGTCGCGGAAGGCAGGCTCGATCGTCCAGCGCCTGGCGTAGTGGTTGACCAGCACGGCCGCCGTTGCCTCCCGATCGCTCGCAGCCAGGCACCACGGCTCCTTCATGCCCTTGGCATGGACGCACACCACGGCGCCCACTTGGCGGCCCCGCGCCGTCACCCGGGCATGGCGCAGCTTGCGGGCGCGGCCGCCCTTTCCGACCCATTTAGCCGCCGACTTCGTCTCGCCATCCTCGGCAGCGACGCGGATGTTGCCGCGGAAGGGATGACGTAGCCGAAACCCAACTCGCCCAGGAAGGCGAACAGCTTTTGGTCGCCGAAGCCGCGGTCGGCCAGGATCGTCACCCGGCAGCCTGACGGCACGAGTTCAGCCAGGCGGCGCAGGCAGGCATCCTCACAGTCGTTGCGCCTGGTCGCAATCTCCTCCTTCCAGGCGCTCAGCCACAGCAGCGGTGCGGCGCGGCCGTGGCCGGTTACTAGAGCATTTCAGGTTTAGTCGAACGCGTAGCCTGAGTTGGCAAGGTAGTTC
>NZ_JCACHA010000405.1:0-2481 GCF_059503625.1 Skermanella sp. | reverse complement strand
ACCAGCTCTGCATATGATAGTACGATAACACACTTGCCTCCCTCAACAAAGCCCATCAAGATGCCGCGCGAAGACGTGAGAGGACGATCACCGCTTTCTGTCAGGTTAAGTGTCTCAAAGGTTCCCTCCGCCTTCGACTGATGGAAACGAAACGCACGTGGAGCGGTCCAGGTGCCCCAATACTGCACAATGTGTCAAGGATCGATCGTTGGAAGCCCTGCCGTGAATTCTTATGGGAAACTACCAAGGACGCCAGCGCCGCCATCACGGTGCCTGTCGAATATACTACGAACGGTCGGAGTACTGCTTTTCGCTGTTATCCTTGCAGGGTGCGATACCGTCATCCTGAACCCATCGGGGTACGTAGCGCTTCAGCAGCGCAATCTGATCATCGTATCGACGATACTGATGCTTCTGATCATCGTACCCGTCATAGCCCTGACGCTGATCTTCGCGCGGCGCTACCGTGCCGATAACAAGGACGCCGTCTACGATCCGGACTGGCACCATTCCACCCAGCTGGAAGTGGTGATCTGGACGGCTCCGCTGATGATCATCATCGCCCTCGGCGCCATCACATGGCTGGCCACCCACACGCTCGACCCGTACCGGCCGCTGACCCGGATCGACGGTGAACAGGCGCTCCCGGCGGATGCGAAGCATCTCGACGTCCAGGTGGTGGCGCTCGACTGGAAATGGCTGTTCTTCTACCCGGAACTGGGCATCGCGTCGGTCAACGAACTGGCGGCGCCCGTGGACGTCCCGGTCTCGTTCAAGATCACATCGGCGACCGTGATGAACTCCTTCTTCATTCCGGCTCTTGCAGGTCAGGTATACGCCATGGCGGGTATGCAGACGCAGCTGCATGCCGTGATCAACGAGGAAGGCGTCTACAACGGCTTTTCGGCCAACTACAGCGGCTCCGGTTTCTCCCGCATGAACTTCGCGTTCCACGGGATGTCGCAGCAGGGCTTCGACGAGTGGGTGGCGAAGGTAAAGAGGGAGGGTAAAAACCTCGACCGCGCCGCTTATATGTGGCTCGAAAAGCCGAGCGAGCAGACGCCGGTGCAGTACTTCTCGACCGTGGAAAACGGCCTCTACGACGCTGTCCTGAACATGTGCGTCGCTCCCGGCAAGATGTGCATGAACGAGATGCATCACATCGACGCCATGGGCGGGGCCGGTACGGAGAGCCACGAGAACCGTGAGCGGTTGCAGTACGACACCCACCGGGCGGAGCATGGCGACGAAGCGTCGGGTGCTACGTTCCCCGCATCCGGGCGTCCTCCCCGCAGCGGCGACGTTCAGCCGGAAGGCATGAAGCCCGATGCGGTCGCTCCCGAGGCCAACCAGCCGCAGCCCGAACCGGACGCGCACCAGGGACACGGCGTTCCGGGTTCGCCCGATACTCCGGCTCCGGCGCAATTGAACGACAAGCCTGACTGACGGCAGGCTCAATCGATGAAGCCGCGAGAAAGCGGCCGGCAATCAACAGAGCCGCGGGGAAGCGGCCTTATGGAACTTGGACTTGCTAAACTTGGTCTCGCAGTAATCGGAATGGGCAGATTGAATGTTCTCAGATCCTGATGTCCAGCAGTTCATCTTCGGACGGCTGACCTGGGAGGCGATCCCTTATCACGAACCTATTCTGCTGGTGACATTCGCCGCAGTGGCATTGGGCGGCATCGCCCTGCTGGGTGCCGTGACGTATTTCGGCAAATGGGGCTATCTCTGGAATGAGTGGTTCACCAGCGTCGATCATAAGAAGATCGGCATCATGTACGGCATCCTGGCGATCGTGATGCTGCTGCGCGGCTTTGCCGACGCGATCATGATGCTGACGCAGAAAGCCATCGCGTTCGGCCCCAACGAGGGCTACCTGCCGCCGCACCATTTCGATCAGGTGTTCACCGCCCACGGCGTGATCATGATCTTCTTCTTCGCGATGCCGCTCGTGACGGCCGTGATGAACTTCGTCATGCCATTGCAGATCGGTGCGCGCGACGTCGCTTTCCCGTTCCTGAACAATTTCAGCTTCTGGATGACCGCCGCCGGCGCCGCGATCACCATGCTGTCCCTGTTCGTCGGCGAGTTCGCCCGGACCGGCTGGCTGGCGTATCCGCCGCTGTCGGGGGCGGCGTACAGTCCCGGAGTGGGGGTCGATTACTACATCTGGGGATTGCAGGTAGCCGGTGTCGGCACGACGCTGTCGGGGATCAACCTGATAGGGACGATCGTGAAGATGCGGGCGCCGGGCATGACGATGATGAAGCTGCCCGTGTTCACCTGGACGACGCTCTGCACCAACATCCTGATCGTCGCCGCCTTCCCGGTGCTGACCGCCACCCTGACCTTGCTGACGCTCGACCGTTACGTGGGAACCCATTTCTTCACGAACGATCTCGGCGGCAACCCGATGATGTACATCAACCTGATCTGGATCTGGGGCCACCCGGAAGTCTACATCCTGATCCTGCCCGC
>NZ_JCACHA010000404.1:1472-2484 GCF_059503625.1 Skermanella sp. | reverse complement strand
CCTCCGTGATGTCCATGACCGGCGTCTTCGCGATAGGCCTCCTCGTTCAGCCAGCGGCGCACGTCGGCGGTCTTGGTTTCCGGATCGAACAGCCCGGCGCCGAACAGCCGGTCCGGCTCCACCGCACCGTGGCTGACCGGCAGGATGGGTGCAGCCGGGTTGAGCGCCCGCAGCCGCTCCGTCAACTCCCCGACCGCGCCGGCAGGGGCGATGTCCGTCTTGGTCAGCACCAGCCGGTCGGCCAGGGCCGCCTGCTTGACCGGCTCCGGCTGCTCGTCCAGTTGACGGGCGCCGTGGACCGCGTCCACCGCGGTCACGACGGCGTCCAGCCGGACCCAGTGGCAGACCATCGGGTTGTTCAGCAGCATCTGGACGATGGGGGCAGGGTCGGCAAGGCCCGTGGTCTCGATCAGGATGCGGCGGAACGGCGGGATCTCGCCGGCATCCACCTTGGACAGCAGGCCGCGCAGGGTCGTTTCCAGGTCGTTGCGGATGGTGCAGCACAGGCAGCCGCTCGCCATCACGACCATGTCGCCGTCCACCCGCTCGACCAGCAGATGGTCCAGCCCGATCTCGCCGAACTCGTTGATGATGACGGCGGTCTCCGCCATGCCGGGATGCCGGAGCAGATTGTTGAGCAGCGTCGTCTTGCCGCTGCCGAGAAACCCCGTCACGACCGAAAGCGGCAGGCGGTCGGCTGACTTGTCGCGGTCGAACAGGCTCATGGCGGTGCGTTCCCACTTTCTTTCTTGCTTGTTACTTGCCGGCGCCGGGGCTTTGGCGGGTCCGGGATGATATCGATGCCGCGTCCGGCCGGCAATCCTTCGCGTTCTTGTTAGCGGTTGCAATAGAACCGCCCGTCGCGACTGGCCGGCGGCACGCCCTTATTTGTCACGTCGCCGCGCTTGACAACGTCGGCACGCGCCCTGACGCTGGTAGGACCACTCAAGTCATTGCCAGAGCGATGACCGGCAAGAACACCAAGGGAGGAACGCATCGATGGATGAGGATC
>NZ_JCACHA010000404.1:0-1462 GCF_059503625.1 Skermanella sp. | reverse complement strand
ACCCCCACACGATTCCAGCACACCCGCCGCCGACGTCGAGCAGCCGGAACGCCGGACCTTCATGAAGACCGCCGGCGTGGTCACCGCGGCGGCGGCGGGCGCCGCCTTCGGCAAGTTCGGCTCCGCTCCGATCGCCGTCGCCCAAGCCCAGACCACGGCGGGCGGAGCCAGCGCCGCCTCCGGCTCCGCGTCCGGCGAAACGTGGTGGCCATCAAAATGGGGCGCCGGCGACGAGGCCGGAGCTTCCAACCACATCACCCCGGCCAAGGTGCTGGAAGCCGTCAAGTCGATCCGCGACGGCAAGATCTACAAGATCGGCCGCACCTACGAGGCGGGCATGCCGCTGTTCGGCGCCCGCGTCTTCGCTCTCCGCATTCCCGGTTCGCCGACCGGCGGTCCGTTCGGCAACAACAAGATGGTCTACAACGACGAGTTCGTGTCGGCGGAGATCGGCCAGATCGGCACCCAGTTCGACGGGTTGGGCCATATCGGCGTGCAGACCGGCAAGGCCGGCGACCTCAACGACATGCGGTTCTACAACGGCGTCACGATGGCGGAAATGTCCAACGCCTACGGCCTCAACAAGCTGGGCGTCGAAAAGCTGAAGCCGCTGTTCACCAACGGCCATCTGGCCGATATCGCCGGCCTGAAGGGCCGGATGCTGGAAGCGGGGGAGGAGATCTCCCTGGCCGATGTCCGCGCCGCCTTCCAGCGCCAGAACATGAGCGAGGACAACATCAGGCCCGGCGACGCCATCTTCTTCAACACGGGCTGGGGTCAGCTCTGGATGAAGAACAACGACCGCTTCAATTCCGGCGAACCCGGCATCGGCCTGGAAGTCGCCCGCTGGGTGATCGAGAAGGACCTGTGCCTGACCGGCGCCGACACCTGGGCGGTGGAAGTCGTGCCGAACCCCGACAAGAACCTTGCCTTCCCGGTGCATGTCGAGCTTCAGACCAAGCACGGCATCCACAACCACGAAAACCTGATCTTCGACGGCCTGCTCGCCGACCGCAAATACCAGTTCGTCTACATCTTCAGCCCGATGGCGCTGAAAGGCGCCACGGCGTCCGGCGGAACGCCGATCGCCGTGACCTGACGCGCCTGCCGGAAAAGAATGGAAGAGGGGAGGGGGCGTCGAGCCCTCCCCCGGTCCTTACTCCGCCTTCTGCCCGACCTCGAAGTTGCTGGCGATCTCCAGCGCCCGCAGCATGCCCGAATGGTCCCAGGCCGACCCCCCATGTGCCGCGCAGGAGTTGAAAAGCTCCTGGCACGTCGCGGTATTGGGCAGCGACAGCCCCAGCGCGCGGGCGCCGGACAGCGCAAGGTTCAGGTCCTTCTGGTGCAGCTCCACCCGGAAGCCCGGATTGAAGTTGCGGGCGATCATCCGCTCGCCGTGAACCTCCAGGATGCGCGACGACGCGAAGCCGCCCATCAGCGCCTGCCGCACCTTGGCCGGGTC
>NZ_JCACHA010000403.1:0-2485 GCF_059503625.1 Skermanella sp. | reverse complement strand
GATGACGCAATGAAGATGCCGGACTGGAGGACGGCGATAAGCGGACATAGATCAGCCAGAGAGCCGCAGAACAGGGGGCCGGCTGGCAAGGGCAGGCTAATTCGATCAACCGGTAGGTGATTGTTCGACGGCAGATTCTTTCGCAGGGCGGCCGATCTTCCAACCCGTCGCCCATTGACTGAGCCCCAAGATCCTGTTTTTGCTCGTTTTTTGAAACGGGTACCGATCTGCGGCAGTCAACAGGTCCGGAGAAAACGGTGCAAGGGAGAACGCCGGCGGCGGACACGGGCGATCGGCCGGTCAACAGGTCGACGCGTCAAACCGCGCAGTTGCTGGGGATTTTAGGGGGCTGATCCGGGACTGGAGAATGTTCGTCCCGTAGAAGATGGCGGAGGGAGCGGGATTCGAACCCGCGATACCATTTCTGGTATACACACTTTCCAGGCGTGCGCCTTCAACCACTCGGCCACCCCTCCATCAAGGCCGCGGAAAATAGGGGAGAGCGGAGGAGGATTCAAGTGCTTCGTTCACGTCGGCTCCCAGGAAAGTGATAAAGGCGTGCATTGCGCGGATCGGGGGGCCGCAGCATGTTCCTGGAGAGAGCCGATTTCCCGTGAGGTGTTCGTGGTTTTTCTGAGAGTTACCGGCGGTATCCTGCTGTTGGCGGGGATAGCGGCGCTTGGGTTCGACCTGTGGCAATACGTCCAATCCGCTGGTCAGGAATTGGGCCAATCAACCGGCCAGGGCTTCCATCTGGCCGCCGCCGGGGAGCTTTGGTACCGGCTCAGCCCCGGCACGCTGAACCTGACCCAGGCGGTGACGCAACGCTATGTCCTGCCGGAGCTGTGGGACCCCGTGCTGCTCACCGTCCTGCTGTGGCCTGCCTTCCTCGTGCTGGCGGTGCCAGGGCTGATTCTCTTTGCGCTGGGATCGCTCAGGCGGCGCTGATATCGGCGGCTCCGGCGCCGTCCAGCAACTCAGCGACGGTGCGGCAAAGCAGCGCGATGTCCTGCTCGCGCGACAGGCGGTGGTCGCCGTCCTTGACCAGGGTGATCCGCACGTCCTCGCCCGCCAGACGCTCGGCGATGCGCTGGCTGGTCCGCCAGGGCACGTCGGCGTCGCGCATCCCGTGCAGCAGGCGCACCGGGCAGGTCAGCGGGATGGTCTGGCGCAGCAGCAGGTGCTTGCGGCCGTCCTCGATCAGATGGCGGGTGTAAGGATAGGGCTCGCCGTAGTCGGACGGCTGCATCAGGACGCCCGTTTCCATCAGGGTCGTGCGGTCGGTCTCGTCCAGGGTGGACCAGATCAGGTCCTCGGTGAAATCGGGGGCCGCCGCGATGCCGACCAGTCCCGCCACGCGGTCGGGCCGCGCCAGCGCCGTCAGGAGCATCATCCAGCCGCCCATGGAGGAGCCGACGACGATCTGCGGCCCGGATGTGGTCTGGTCGAATATCGCCAGCGCATCCTGCGACCACAGGCCGATGCCGCCGTCCTCGAACCGGCCGCTGGACACGCCATGGCCCTGGTAGTCGAAGCGGACGAAGGCCGTGCCGCGCGCCCGGCAGAGTTCTTCCAGCGCCACCGCCTTGGTGCCGGTCATGTCCGATTTGAACCCACCCATGAAGATGACGCCGGGAGTGCTTCCTTCCGTGCGCCGATAGGCTATGGTGGCGCCATCGCGCACCAGGGTATTTTCCTGTGAATTCGTCTGATTGAACATGTCGAAAGATTCCATGAACGGGGCACAGAACACTACCACGGCTGACCGCATCGGCAACCCGCAGGCAGATGGGGAACCGGCAGGCGCCACAGCAAAAGGCCGCCCCGTCGTCCTCCAGGTGCTGCCGGCATTGGTCACCGGCGGCGCGGAGCGCGGCGCCATCGACATGGCCGCGGCCCTGCATCAGGCGGGCGGAACGCCCCTGGTGGCATCGGCCGGCGGTCCCATGGCGCGGGAGCTGGAGCGCTGGCGCGTCCCCCACTTCACGCTGCCGCTGGAGAGCAAGAACCCGGCGGTCATGCTCCGCAACGTCGACCGTCTCAGCCGGATCATCCGGGAGCACGACGTCGATATCGTCCATGCCCGCAGCCGGGCGCCGGCCTGGAGCGCCCTTGGCGCCGCGCGCCGCACCGGCGTTCCGTTCATGACCACCTTCCACGCGCCGTATAACTTCGACGGCAAGCTGAAGAGGTTCTACAACTCCGTCATGGCAAAGGGCGACCGGGTGATCGCGATCTCGGAGTTCATCCGCGACCACATCCTCGCCAGCTACGAGATCGACCCGGCGCGCATCCGCGTCATCCATCGCGGGATCGACATCAACAACTTCTCGCCCGACCGGGTCAGCCCGGAACGGGTGATCCAGCTTGCCAAGGCGTGGCGGCTGCCGGACGGTCACAAGGTCGTCATGCTGCCGGGCCGGCTGACGCGCTGGAAGGGCCAGACAGTGCTGATCGACGCGCTCGCCAAGCTGGGCCGCCGGGA
>NZ_JCACHA010000402.1:0-2485 GCF_059503625.1 Skermanella sp. | reverse complement strand
GGGAGGTCAAGCAGAATGGTAGGAGCGCCTCCACACATTATGAATACGATGATCTAGGCAATCTGCTACTACGCACAGAACCAGCTACCGCCAGTACCAGTTACCTCTATGGCGAACGCGGAGCAGGGCCTCATGCTGTGACCAGCGTTAAATCTGGTTCAGTGGTCTCCAATTATGACTATGATGCGGTTGGACGTCAGATTACGGGACCGTCACGGAAGATCGAACCTAATAACTTTGATTTACCAAAAGATGTTTTATTTCAACGTGTAAGTAACGCCTTCAAGTATGATGCATTTCAGTCACGAGCTTCTAAGAAAAATCTGCCCAATAATCGTACAGTATACTTCGAAGATTTGTATGAAGAAAGAATCAGCGGAAACAACGTGTCATACATATTTTATATCTATGGTTCAGAACGTGTGATTAGCCAGGTTAACTGGTCGAAGCGGTCGAGTACTTTTCAACCAGATAGCATCCTGTACTTGCATGATGATCATCTTGGTTCAATAGAGACCGTCACCGACAGTCAGGGTGCTTTGGTGGATCGCTTGAAGTTCTCTCCCTTCGGCGCTCGCCACAACGGAGGTGATCTTGCCTCACCCACGACGCTGCCGCTTGGGAACGTTCGACGCGGATTTGCTGGGCATGAACACGATGAATCAGGTTTCATCAACATGAAAGGACGCATGTATGATCCGCAATTGGGACGCTTTCTTAGTCCCGATCCACTGGTGGGTAATCCATCAAACGGCCAAGCCTACAATCGTTACAGCTATGCCCTGAATAACCCGCTGAGATACACTGATCCAACTGGTTTGCAAGTCGATCAGGGGTCCTGGGGACCTCCCTCAAGTCCTGGTTCTGAAGCCACTTACAATGGGCCGACCGTAGTTGTAGTTGCCCCCTCAGAAACACCGACTGGTGCGCCGACGATTGGTGCTCCTAGTTCCTCCGAACAAGTTTCACGGTGGGATGCTGATGATCAGGGCGCTAAGCGAGTAGCCTTACCTACGCCGCCAGACGCGCCTCAACCAGGCAAAAATCCCCCAGAAGGGAGCGATCTTGGCTCAACTCGAGGACAGGGATGGGTGGAGTTTATCCAACAGGTCATCAGCAAGATTGATTTATCGAGAACGACAGAAGAGAATAGAGCAATATTTCGGGAAGCCTATGAAAAAGCGGACAAGCTGCAGGATCTCACCCTAGAAGAAAGACAGGTTAGCGCGGACAAAGCGCTCGAAAATTTCCAAGATACGGGAAGAAATGCCGGAGCCGCAATCGCGGGAGGTGTAGCGAAGAATGCTGGCAATATATTGCCCATTCCGAATTTCAGGCGGTTTGCGCCGAGGGCGCGTTTGCGCCTTGGCCCGGGAGCGGCAAGCGCCGAGCAGTTTGTAGACAAGGTAGTAAACAGCAATATGGGTCATGCAGCAAAGCGCGCGGTTGAACGTGCTGGATTTCGCACAGAAAAGGAGGCTCGTGAGGCGTTGCAAAAGTTGGGAGCGGAGATACAACATGGAGGAGTTATCCCCAGCACAGCTATCCAGGATACAGCCCACATTGATCGGATTATTGTTCCTGGTTTTGGTCAAGGAGGCGCGGTAGTTTATCAGGTTCGTAATGGGGTCTTGAAATTGAAGACAGTCTTGGAGTGGAGACCACCCGTTCTACCACCCGGATGATGCTGGGTGAGATGACATAGAAAGGGTAAACCTCTGACGCAAATAGAATAACTATGCTGAACCGCCTCTTGATGATGTCGAAAGTAAATTGCGTATTGATGATAACCATTTACAAAGAAGCTTGTACCCGGCAGAAAGAAAGAGAAAGGTGGCCTAGCTGCGGAATAGCAGGGGGAAAGCTTAAGAAGCTCGACAGAAATGGAGCATTATGCGAGAATATCTTAGCTATGTGTAAAAATCATCTTTTTTAGTGGAGAAAGGATGTTCAACCTAGAAGTGTCACCCGACGATGAAGACGTGGCGTACTTACGTCTACCTACTCATCCTGGGACTAGGACTTGTAAATTGTCGAGATCTATCCGCCTGCAGGAGGTGATTGGTCCGTACAGCGGCCCGGAGGTCGTGTTGGATTTTGACGAAAACAATGTTCTGATCGGCTTAGAGTTGCTTGCATGATGCGGCATCAGAATTTTCCTCCTGCGGCTTATCGGACAACGCCTTGTGCCCGGACCCACATAAATTCAAGTTCGTGCGGTATGACGAAATGAGCAAGGATAAGATCTGAATGGTCTGCGAGGAGACGCTGCGGCGGAACGTTCTGAGGGACCAGTATGGTGGCAAAGAGCGGGTACTAGGGATTAGGTCGGTCAGGGGCCACAGCGTCACGCCCCGCCGGCCCAGTTCCCGCTCCACCAGCGCCCAATCCGGCAGAGGCCGCGACTGCATCGCCGGCGGCGGAAACAAACGCCGCTCCAACTCCGCGTCGCTCCACTCCCTGATGTCGCCAAAGCGCAGTTCCG
>NZ_JCACHA010000401.1:0-2492 GCF_059503625.1 Skermanella sp. | reverse complement strand
GGACGAAGGAACGGACGATGGAGTCGATATCGGCCACGGTGGCACGTGCATATCGCTGCGCGCATTTAAACAGGAACCCGTCGATGTCCGTCAGCGCCATCGTGCTCCAGGTCTTGTCGCGGTCGGCGAGATGAGCCGAGAGCTTGCCGACATGGGCCAGCTTCTTATCGATGGTCGCCGGAGGATTGCCCCGATAACGGGAGAGGTGCTCGGCATACTCTTGCAGAAGCGCCGATGCGGCCGGCATGGCGGGCCTCGCGGCCCGCCATGCCGGCGGGCAAAGCCCCATCACCACATAGACGCGGCTGAGCGCATACAGCGCGGTGCGCGCAAGGCCCAGCCCCTGCGGATCGAGGTGCCTGTGCTGGGCATACCAGGCGATGAACCGGGATGCGCCATCCCAGGTCAGTTCGGTACGTTCATCCAATCCGTGCATCGCGGAATAGATTCGGAAGCGGCGGATCCATTGCAGGTACAGCGCGGCGCTGCTGTCCTGGACGCAGTGATCGGCACGCCAGACGCGGAGCATGGCGTCGGGAGTGGGCGCGGCTGCGGCGGTATTGGGGGAATGGCGTTGCATGAGACACCGACCATGTTGACGCCCCGATCGTAACGGGCGTCCGGGGTTCCGTCAGGCCCCACCTCGTGTTGGTTGCCATCGTCGGTTCGCTCGGCGCGCCGTGATGCCAGGAAACCGAGCGGTGCCGGAATGTCGGCCAGAACCGCCGGCGCCAGTGAGCGGCGGAGCTGGGCCAGCAAATGGGGCTGGTTCGGGTCAATGCCGCCGGACGGCGGATCCGGCACGATATGGGCGACGGCGTCGAGCCCCGCGCGGACGGCGCGAACGCGACGGCGCAGCCAGCGGACAGCGCTTGGCAGGGTGATGTCGGGACCGCGCAGCAGATCGGCGGCGGCCTCCATGCTCCTGGCCGAACCGGCGGCGGCGACGCTGTCTTCGATGGTGTCGAGCAAGTCCGGCAATCTGGCCGCAAGAAAGTCCGGCAGCAGGCTGAACGTCCGATGCCCTTGCGGACAATACCACCGGGCAATGCGCATTCCCCGGGGTGTCAGGCGCGAATAGCTGCCGTGGCGAGCGAAGGAGCAACCGCCCGACGGATGCAGCGGACAGCCGCCCAGTTGGGCGGCGCGCCATTCACGGTTCCGGATGTAGGTCTCGGCGCTCGACGAGGTGTGCAGCGGCATCTGCATCGGCGGTCTCCCCCGCATCGGCGCATGGCGCCGCGAAGGCGGAAATTATGCGGAGTCCGAGGGGCCGCTGTCACCGGCCATGACGGCGCTGGCGGCGGGCCACTCCGGATAAAACCGAACTTTGGATAATGAGCCTTATCTGGAGCTCCAGATAAGGCGCACGCGCGCAGGCGCTTCTATGACCTCAGCGAGGCGGGCTCGCCGGTTGCGACCGAGGCCCTGCGCCGGATCGGCCAGCTTTACGCGCTGGAGGAGCGCATCCGCGGCCGCACCGCCGACGAGCGCCGCCAGGAACGGCAGACGCGCGGTATGCCGCTGGTCGCCGACCTGAAAACCTGGTTCGAGCAGGAACTCCGGCGTGTTCCTTCGCGCTCGAAGCTGGCCGAGGCGATCCGTTATGCGCTCGGCCGCTGGGAAGCTTTGTGCGTGTATCTGGACGATGGCCGCGTCGAGATGGACACCAACACCGTCGAGCGGACGATCCGGCTAATCGCTCTGAATCGTAAGAATGCGCTGTTCGCCGGCAGCGAAGGCGGCGGTCGCCGATGGGCCATAATCTCGTCGCTTCTTGAAACGGCGAAGCTGAACGACGTTGAACCCTATGCCTACATCAGCGATGTGCTGGAACGCATGGTCAACGGCCATCCCGCCAACCGGATCGCCGATCTCCTGCCCTGGAACTGGAAACCCGCCGACGTCAAATCCTAATCTGGTGTCGTGAAACCACGCTTACTCTAGAGGGAATTTGGACGAAAGAGCATCGTGAGCGTCAAAAGCAGTTCGAGCGTCAGCGTTATGCGACGGATCTGAGCGATAAGGAATGGGAGTACATCCAGCCTTTGCTGCCGCCACCGGCCCGGCGCGGCCGCAAGGCGAAAGTGGACATGCGCGAGGTTCTCAACGCGCTACGCTATCTGGCCCGCACCGGCTGTGGCTGGCGCATGCTGCCGGTCCACTTTCCGGCGTGGCAGACGGTCTACTGGTGGTTCCGCAAGCTGCTGCGGCGCTTTCTGTTCCAGACCATCCACGACATCGCGGTCATGATCGACCGCGAGTTGCAGGGTCGCGAAGCCAGTCCGACCGGAGGCGTTGTGGACAGCCAGACGGTCAAGACACCAACGCACCCGGCGGCGGCGGGTACGACGCCGGCAAGAAGACCAAGGGCCGCAAGCGGCATATCGCGGTGGACACCGACGGGCATCTCTTGATGCTCAACGTGACCACCGCAGACATCCAGGATGCCGACGGTGCCGAACTCATCATAAAGGCGATCCGCAAGCGCT
>NZ_JCACHA010000400.1:0-2497 GCF_059503625.1 Skermanella sp. | reverse complement strand
AGACCCTGCTGCGCAAGATCGACGTCAACAACCGCACCCAGGCCGCGATCTGGGCGATGAACAATGGCTTCACCGCCGAGGGTGCGCCCATCCCGACCCGTGGTCTTTATGCGGTCTCCGCCTGATCCTTTCCTGGAAATTCTCCAACACTGAAACGGAAGCCGGCCAGGTCTTTGGTGGAAGCGGGCGCCAGGCAGATATCGCAGGAGGAACCATGCTGAGGCTGGGTTCAAGAGCAAGATACCAGGGCCACGACTGCATCGTTGTCGGCCGCACCATCGAGGCACATTCCCGCTACGATCTTCTGTTTCCTGCATCGCGCCGGGTTGAGCAGAATGTGCATGTGAACGATCTGGAGAGCTGCCCGGTCGATCCCTTACTTCAGCCGACTGCGCCATGAGCGCGAATGTGATGGCCCAGCATAGCAATCGGCTCCGCAAGGATCGGGCATCATGAGCGAAGAGGCCAACCTCAAGGGTGTTCCGGCAGGCATGCGCCCTGTCGTGCAGTACTTTATCGGGCGCCTGCTCATGCTGAGAGAGCGGCTGACCTATGAGCAGTGGAGCACATTCGACCGGAGCGCCGATGTGATCTGCAACAGCATTCTCAGGCGAATGCCAGTTGATCATCCGGAATCAGCAGTCTGGGACAACCGATGCAAGCGCAACCAGCACCCTTTGCGGTGATCCCCATGAGGCGGTTCGAAATACCAGGCTTCCTGCCCCCCGGTCATGCTCGTTGCTTATTCAGCGACACGCGGTTGATGTCAGATACTGCCGGGTCGGGATAGGTATCCCAGCGTGCTCTGGTGGAAAGTCGTCAGGCGCTTGGGCGTGTAGGCTTTCCCGGATCGATTTCCGGTCGGGATGAACCGATGAGGCAGCAGGTTGCCGTTCCGGATCATGCGCGGATCCGCTCGGCCACCTGCCGCCGTAAGACCTTCACCAACCGATCTCAATTGGTAACTGCCGCCTGGTGAACCAGCACCTGATCACCGCGTCGGCTGATCTCGATTGCGTTTGGTGCGACACTGCCGACACGGGGGCTGGAGAGCACGATGCTCTGGTTTGGGGCAAGAACGGCTTCAAGACGCACGGGCGTGCCGGCCTCACCCTGCGCGACGGTGGCGACGACCCGGAAGCCATCGGGCTCGACGGTGTAGTACGCGATCCCGGACACGTCGCCGAGGTCGATGCTGCGGCCCTCGACAGGCCGGAGCCCGTCCGCCTGGGCTGCGCCGGCGACTGTCAGGGCAAACGCGGCGGCGATGATGGTGCGATGGATGGTCATTGGGATCTCTTGGGGTTCGATGCTGGACACGGCGTCCGATGCATTTTCCGTTGCCCTGGTAGATGGTCCGCCTATCATCATCGATCAAACAGATCGGATCGATAATGAACATCGACCATATCAATTTGAGCCGCATCGACCTGAACCTGCTCGTTGCTCTCGACGCGCTGCTTACCGAGTGCAGTGTCACGCGTGCCGCCGCCAGGGTCGGCCTTGGCCAGTCGGCTATGAGCCACAATCTCGGCCGCCTGCGCACGCTGTTTGGCGACGAAATCCTGACTCGAAGCTCAGAGGGCATGCGCCCAACACCCCGGGCACTCACCCTGGTCGATCCTGTGAGGATCGCCTTGGCCCAGATTACCACCTTGGTGTCACATGACAGGGTGTTCGACGCCCGGACTGCCGATCGGCTGTTCCGGATCGGCCTGCCGGACAGCGTCGAGGTGCTGCTGGATCCGGCGCTGCTCGCCCATTTCTGCGAAGCAGCCCCGGGTATCCGGCTGCGCCTGTACACCATCGACCGGCTCTTCGATGAACTCGATGCCGGACGTCTGGATCTCGCCGTCGGGATCGGGGATCTCGCCGACGGCGCGATGCACCACAAGCGGCGCCTGCTCTCCACTGACACCTACCTGTGCATGTTCAATGCCAGCAGGGTAGGCATTTCGCCGCCAATCTCGCTTGAGGACTACGTGCGGCTGCCGCACGTGCTGACGAGCCTGCGCAAGGGCGAACGCGGCGTGGTGGATACGGCCCTTGCCGAACTTGGTCTCACACGCACGGTCGCCCTCACGACGCCGCGTTTCGTGGCGGTGCCGTTTCTCGTGGCGGGATCTCCCGTCGTCACGACCATGCACGCCAAGCTGGCGCGCTACTTCGCCGCTGCCCTCGGGCTCAGCCTCAGCCCGGCGCCGGTTGATCTCCCGGAGATTTCTTTCTCACTCCTCTGGCATGCATCATTCGATCACGATCCGGCGCATATGTGGCTGCGGCGGACCGTACTGCACGTGGCGGCGGAGATGGAGCGGGAACATGGATCTGCCTGATGTCGTAGATTGGACAGATGGATTTTGCTGCAATCTTCAGACCGGCAGCACAGTGCAGTATGCAAGCCAGAACTTTTTCCATATCACCCTTCTGCGGCTTCAAGGGGTAATTGCTCACGGTATTGGCTGGTTATGAGCAGTTAGGCGACGGTGAAGGATCC
>NZ_JCACHA010000399.1:0-2500 GCF_059503625.1 Skermanella sp. | reverse complement strand
CTTGTTCGGACTGATCGAGGCCAGCCGGGACGCCTTGATGATGACCGTGGTGGCGCCCCAGGCGACCGCACCCAGAAGGATCATCGCGTCGCCGATCAGTTCGCGGCTGGTCGGGAGCCGCAGGCCGTCGGCGAAGGCGGCCGCGACGCCGGCGAAGGCGCAGAGCAGCCCCAGCGCCTGGATCAGGCGAATCCGCTCGTTCGGCACGAAGAGATGGGCGCCCAGCGCCACGATGAACGGGGAGGTGTACAGGAAGATCACCCCGCGCGAGGCCGTCGTGAACGTCATGCCGGTGAAGATCAGCAGAAACTCGACCGCGAACAGCAGACCCGCCGCCAGCCCGGGCCACAGCGAGCCGTCGCGGCCGAACAGCCGGACGCCGTTCCAGGCCGACCAGCCCCAGAGCAGGATCAGCGATCCAACCGACCGGATGCCGGCCTGGAGCGTCGGGGATATTCCCGGAATGGCGATCTTGATGGCGACCTGCTGAAGACCCCAGCACAGGCATAGAACCGTCAGCACCGCCATGGCGGTGCTGTCCAGATGATGTTTCGGCAAGACTACTCCGGCATGGATCGGCGAGGAACGAGCAGCACCGCGGTCATCCGCTGAACCACTTCGTCTTTTTGATTGTAGGTCAGGGTGCGGATGCGCACCGTGCCACGATCCGGCCGCTTGGTCGAGGGGCGTACTTCCAGTACCTCGCTTTCGATGCGAAGCTCATCGCCGGGGCGCGTCGCCTGCGGCCACGAGATCTCCTCGACGGTGACACCGATGAACCCGCCTGCCAGCTTGGTCTCGCCGTCCACGATCATGCGCATCGTCAGTGCGGCGGTATGCCATCCGCTTGCGGCCAGTCCGCCGAAGACGCTGTCCCTGGCGGCGACAGGGTCGAGGTGAAACGGCTGCGGGTCGAAGCGTCCGGCGAAATCCACGATATCGGCTTCCGACAGCGTCAGGGGGCCGCCGGAGTAGCGGTCGCCGGGGTTCAGGTCGTCGAGCATGCGCATGGGTGAGACACCTTCTTTAGTATTCGTCATGGCAAGCCTTGATCTTGGTATCTCCTAGCGGCAACTGAGCGAATATCGTCAACTTTTAAGTTGAGGCTCCGATCGGCGTCTTCGCCGGGAGATACCAGAGTCAAGCCCTGGTACGTCGGATCGTTCGAGTAGCACGGGCAACCGAAGCGGCGCTCAGGAAAGAGCCGCCTACGCCGCCTCGCTCGCTACCCGGGCGGGAGGTGCCGGTTGCCGCCCGATCATCAGCGACATGGCGACCGCGACGAGGCAGGCCAGGCCGGCGAGCAGGAAGGCTTCCAGATAGCCGTCCATCGCCGTGCGCAGCACGCCGGCGCCGAATGCCGCGACGGCGGCGCCGAGCTGGTGGCCGGTGAAGATCCAGCCGAACATCATCGGCGCCTTTTCCCGCCCGAAGGTGTTGGTGGTGAGCCGGACGGTCGGCGGGACGGTGGCGATCCAGTCCAGGCCATAGAAGACGGCGAACAGGGACAGGCCGAAGAACGACAGGTCGAGCGCGAAGGGCAGCCACAGCAGCGACAATCCCCTCAGCCCGTAATACCAGGCCAGCAGGTAGCGGTTGTTGCAGCGGTCGGACAGCCAGCCGCTCAGCGTCGTGCCGACCAGATCGAAGATGCCCATCATCGCCAGCAGCCCGGCGGCCTTGACCTCAGGGATGCCGGCGTCGAAGCAGGCCGCGATCAGGTGGGTCCCGATCAGGCCGTTGGTGCTCAGCCCGCAGATGAAGAACGTCCCGAAAAGCAGCCAGAAATCGCGGGAGCGCGATCCTTCAATCAAGGCTCCGAAGGCCAGGGCGAAAGGGTTCCCGGTCGGACGGGGCGGCGCCGCCTCCATCTCCGTCTTGCCGAAGGGGGCAAGGCCGATGTCGCGGGGACGTTCCCGCATCAGCAGCATCACCAGCGGGACGATGACGAGGGCGGCGCAGGCGACGCCCAGGACGGCGGTGCGCCACCCCAGATCCTCCACGATCATGGCCAGCAGCGGCAGGAACAGCAACTGCCCGGTCGCCGTGCTGGCGGTCAGCATCCCCATGACGAGACCGCGCTGTTCGGAGAACCATCGGTTGACGACCGTGGCGCCGAGGACGAGGGCGGTCATGCCGGTGCCCGTTCCGACCACCACGCCCCACAGCAGGACGAGCTGCCAGGGGGCGGTCATCAGCGGTGTCAGCGCCACTCCTCCCGCCACCAGCACCAGCGACATCACGATGGTCTTGCGGACGCCCAGGCGCTCCATGAAGGCCGCCGCGAAGGGACCCATCAGGCCGTAGAGGACGAGGTTGATCGCAACGGCGAACGAAATGGTCGCCCGCGACCATCCGAATTCCTGCTCGACCGGGACGATGAGGATGCTCGGCATGGAGCGGATACCCGCCGCCACCAGAAGCGTGACGAAGGTAATCCCGGCGACGTACCATCCGTAGTGGATACGTCCGCGCGCCAGCCGGTCGGACAGGAAAGACA
>NZ_JCACHA010000398.1:0-2518 GCF_059503625.1 Skermanella sp. | reverse complement strand
CATGACACTGCAAATAAGAGACTATACGACTTAATGCGCCGTAGAATAAAAATTTATGTATTAACGTTTGTTTCTGTCGAATGGCAG
This sequence comes from Skermanella sp., assembly GCF_059503625.1. NCBI lineage: Bacteria > Pseudomonadati > Pseudomonadota > Alphaproteobacteria > Rhodospirillales > Azospirillaceae > Skermanella > Skermanella sp. Next base: position 2,431 of record NZ_JCACHA010000398.1, on the reverse strand, counting down.
TCAATGAACAAGCAAAACGTCATAGGCCTCGAGTAATACTCTGTTTAAACACATTATTAATGATTCCATGTCTTTATAACCAAACATAAGCGACTTGATGACGGCAAGTTTATTTGGTCATTGAACGAGTTGACTGCACAAGAGAGTAGAAAAGGAGGATAATATGAAGAAAATTTTCGTAAGTATCTTAGGGTGCGAGACAGCCCCCCATTGACGTGCAGCGGCGCACTGTCAGCTTGGAAAGCATTGGATCGAGTTACACAGCCACCAACATCTTCCAACCGTAAAAACAAAGAAACATCAATCATGGAAGTAAAAGCGAAACATACCATAGTTTTGCAAAAATACATATATGGGATTTGTTATTGCTAAGACAAGCTGAATCAATAAAACGGCTCTGCTATCAAAAAAAATCGCGTGGATATCCAAGGCGGCTTTGTTAACGCCGCCTTCGATATCCATGCGGCGAAACTGACCGTCGCATGGATCCCTGCCTCCCCCGCACCGGAGTCGACCGCGGGTGCGGGGGAGTGGAGATGAGGACCCATCCTTGGGTTCTTCCGGTAAGGCTTTACCAAACTGTCTCTAAGAGGCGCAATCGTGACGACTTTTGAAACAATCAAGTCCTACTACGAGAATATCCTGCAGCGCCCCGCCGCCGATGATGAGGCCAATGGCTGGGCATCGCGGGTGGAGTCGGGCGACCTCACCCTGCAGCAGGTCCGTGAGATTTTCATCAGCTCGGAAGAGGGGCAGCACGTCCAGGACATCATCCGCCTCTACCAGGGTTCCTTCAACCGCGTTCCGGATCAGGGTGGCCTCAAGACCTGGGTCAATTCCGGCTATTCGCTCGAAGACATCGCGGCCGGTTTCACGAGCTCCGATGAATTCACAAACCTCTACAAGACCAACGAGCCCACCGAAGAGTTCATCACGTCTCTCTATAGGAACGTGCTGGGCCGCGAACCGGATGCCGAAGGCCTGAACAACTGGCTGAATTCCGGCATGAGCGCGCACACGATCCTGATGCGCTTCACCGAATCCGAGGAATTCCGCGGCGAGGCCGGCGCCTCGGTCGCCAAGTTCCTGGATCGCGCAGGCGAAGGCAAGAACGTTTACGAGGGCACCCTCTACAACGACGCTCCGGTTGCCGGCGATGCGGTCGAACTGCCGTCCATCAAGCAGGACAGTGGCATCGTTACCCTCAAGGCTGCCGAACTGCTGGCCAACGTCAAGGATGCCGACGCGGATGAAGTGAGCGTCAAGTCGGTATCGGTCGATGAGGCCGCCGGTAAGCTGACCGATAACGGCGACGGCACCTGGACCTTCACCCCGGACACTGGCTACAACGGCACCGTAACCTTCAACGTAGTCGTCACCGACGGCTCGCTCGACACGCCCACGACCGCCACTCTCAAGGTCACTCCCGCAGAAGTCGTCAACGCCGCTCCGGTCGCCGAATCCGATTTCGTCGTGACGAAAGAGGGAGACGAGATCGTTGCCGGCCAGCTCATGGCCTCGGATGCCGATGGCGACGCACTCACCTTCACCCAGCTAGGCGAACCGGTTGCCGGCCTGACCATCAACGCCGACGGCAGCTACACCTTCGATCCCTCGAACGAAGCTTACGAGAGCCTTGCCGCGGGCGAGAAGAAGTCCTTCGTCGTCACCTATCAGGTCGTAGACGGCAAAGGTGGCGTAAGCTCCAACAATCTGACGATCGAACTGACCGGTACCGAGCCGAACGATCCGAACAGCGATCCGGTCGCCGTAGCCGATTTCGTCGTCACGAACGAAGGCGATGAGCTCGTCTCCGGCCAGTTGAAGGCTTCGGACCTCGATGGCGACGAACTCACCTTCACTCAGGTCAGCGAAGCGGTTGCCGGCCTGACCATCAACGCCGATGGCAGCTATACCTTCGATCCGACCGATGCCGCGTACGAGAGCCTTGCCGAAGGTGTTAAGGAAACGTTCGTCGTCAAGTATAAGGTCGAAGACGGCAAGGGCGGCTGGAACACCGCACAGCTTACCCTCGAGATGACCGGCGTCAACGACGGGCCGGATGTGGTCGGCGTCAAGGAGAACAGCACGATCGTCCAGGGTGCGGCTACCGCTGTTTTTGCCGGTGCCACCATCTCCGACGCCGAAGCCAACTATGCCGGTGGCAAACTGACGATCTCGATCGCTGCCGGTGCGGATGCGAACGGTACTGACAAGCTGGCGTTCGCCGGTCCCCATGTCATCCTGACGGGCAACGCTTCCAAGAAGTCGATCATCATCGATATCGACGGCAACAAGACCACGACTATCGACCAGAAGATCATCGGCACTCTGACCGGCGGCGATTTTGTGCCTGCCGACCCCAGCAAGGGTGCCGCCGCTTACTACAATCCTCTGGTCGTTACGCTTAACCAGTATGCGACCGACGAGC
>NZ_JCACHA010000397.1:2213-2522 GCF_059503625.1 Skermanella sp. | reverse complement strand
GTGGCGGGACGGTGCAGGGATTGCTGCGCCGCGATGTGGGAACGATGCGGCGGACCCACTGGTCTGTCAACGCCGATTCCCTGCCATTTATGGAAAAACCCGCATTGCGGAATTCCCCGGAAAATCCACCTGATATTTCCAATGACAGGGGGTTCAACTCGACGCCGCCAACTTGCTACACTGGGGTATGATGACAGGTGCCAGTTCCCCCGCCGATCAGGCCGCTATCGCCGCCTTCCTGTCCGATCCCGCCACCCATGGCGGCGATGTCGAACGGATCGACACCCATGGCAGCATGGTCTTCCTGAC
>NZ_JCACHA010000397.1:0-2203 GCF_059503625.1 Skermanella sp. | reverse complement strand
CAAGCGGGCCGTCAGCTTTCCCTATATGGACTACGGCACGCGCGAGAAGCGGGCCGCCGCCTGCGAGGCGGAGGTGAAGCTGAACCGCCGGACGGCCCCGTCGCTCTATCTCGGCCTGGCCCCCGTGCTGCGGGGCGCTGCCGGCGGCTTCCGGCTGGGACCGCTGGTCCAGAGGGCGGAAGGGGAGGCCGAGGACTGGCTGGTCGTCATGGCCCGGGTCGATCGGGAAGCGCTGTTCGACCGCATGGCCGAAAGCGGCAGGCTCGACGCCGACCTGATGCGCCGGCTGGCCGATGCCGTCGCAGCCTTCCATGCCTCGGCGGAGCGGTTCACCGACCGCGGCGGGCAGGCCGCGATGCGCTGGGTGGTGGAGGACAATGTCGCCGAGCTCGCCGAGCGGCCCGACCTGTTCGAACCGGACAGGCTGACGCGGCTGGCGGACCTTTCCCGCGCGGCGCTGGACCGGCACGCCGGCCTGCTCGACCGCCGGCGCGACGGCGGGCTGGTCCGGTTCTGCCACGGCGACCTGCACCTGCGGAACATCTGTCTGGTGGACGGGCAGCCGACCCTGTTCGACTGCATCGAGTTCAACGACGACATCGCGATCGTCGACGTGCTCTACGATCAGGCCTTCCTGCTGATGGACCTTGAGCATCGCGGCCTGCGTCCCCTTGCCAATGCCCTGTTCAACCGCATGCTCGAGCGGACCGGCGATATCGGCGGGCTGGTGCTGCTGCCGCTGTTCCTGTCGACCCGCGCCGCGGTCCGCGCCAAGGTCGAGGCCTCGGCCGGCAAGGACCGGTCGGCACGCGGATACTTCGACCATGCGCTGGCGGCGATCGATCCGCCCAGGCCGAAGCTGGTGGCGGTCGGCGGACTTTCCGGCTCCGGCAAGACCACGGCCGCCCGCATGCTTGCTCCCGCCATCGGTCCGGCGCCGGGTGCTGTGGTGCTTCGCAGCGACGCCGTGCGGAAGGAGCTGTGGGGAGTAGCCGAAACCGACCGCCTGCCGCCCGAAGCCTACGCTCCCGGCATGACGCACCGTGTCTATGCCGAACTGGCGGACCGGGCGCGCCGGATCGTATCCGCCGGCCACGGCGTCGTCGTCGATGCCGTCCATGCCCGGATCGGGGAGCGGGCGGCACTGGAGGACCTCGCGCGCCGTCTTGGGGTCCCGTTCCGGGGCATCTGGCTGGAGGCGCCTCCCGAAGTGCTGATCGCCCGTGTCGAGGCCCGGACCGGCGATGCCTCCGATGCCGACGAGAGCGTGGTCCGGCGCCAGTTAACCTACGACATCGGGGAAATCTCGTGGCCGCGGGTCGTTCATCTCGATGGTGATGAGGACAGCAAATCAAAATTGCGCCAAATTATCTCATAATTGATCCAAATGTAGCATTGGTGGTAGTCAGCTATTCGGTCGTCGAATTGATGTGAGTCATTGAGAATGGACAGGCGCGGTCTTAAGCTCCCCAGGATAACAGACTTCCTGATGAAATAAGGGAGCGGTAAAAATGCTTCGAAAAATTCTCGTGCCGGTGACCGGCCGTGACAGCGACCGCGCTGTCCTCGCCATGGGCTTCACGGTCGCCAGGATCTTCGATGCCCATGTAGAGGCGCTCCACGTCAAGATCGATGCGCGCGACGCGATACCGATGCTGGGCGACGGCATGTCCGCGGCGCTGATCGAAGAATTGATGAAGGCGGCGGAGAAGGATGCGGCGGCCGATGCCGAAACCGCCCGCCAGCACTTCGAAGCCGCGCGTGCGGCGGCTCAGGCCGCAGTGACCCAGTCGGCGCCGGGGCCGGGCATGGCGTCGGGATGGTTCAAATCCGTAACCGGCCGCATCGACGACATCGTTCCGGCCGAAGCGCGCCTGTCCGATCTGGTGGTGTTTTCCCAAGGGGCCGGCCGGGGCGACAACCGGATGGCGGTGACGCTGGAATCGACTCTGCTCGACTCTTCCCGGCCGCTGCTGCTGGCGCCGGATCGGCCGCCCGCGAAGATCGGCGGCACGGTCGCCATTGCCTGGAACGGCAGTGCCGAATGCACCCGTGCCGTGGCCGCCGCGATGCCGTTCCTGTTAAGGGCCGCGACGGTCCATATCCTGACCGCGCATACGTCCTCGACAGCTCCGGAGGAAGGCGGACGGCTGGCGGATTATCTGGCGTGGCACGGTATCCAGGCCGGCATCCATGTGGTGAA
>NZ_JCACHA010000396.1:0-2529 GCF_059503625.1 Skermanella sp. | reverse complement strand
ATCGCTTCGTTGATCCGGACGTCCTCATCACAGACCGCCGCAGCCTCCAGGTAAGCGGCGGCAGCGCGGCCACCCGGCGGCAGCGGGGCGAGGTGCCGGCGCATACGGTCCAGCGCCCAGCGCAGGTTGACTGCAGTCGGGCGCGTCGCCAGCAAGGTATCGTAGGCGCCGTCGATGTCCTCGGGGTCCTGGCGGAGAGCCAAGGCCATGCCGTAAGCCGCAGTGGCGCCGATTAGCGGAGCTCCCCTGACCAGCATGGCGGCGATGGCATGGGCGGCTTCGTCCAGGGTGGTGAGCCGGGTCGTGGCGAAGTCATGGGGCAAGCGGGTCTGGTCGATGATCTCGACCGACCATCCATCTTTCGCCAGCCAGATCGTCCGGTATGGCTTTCCATCTATTCTCATGTCGCCCCTAGGCTCCCCTGCCCGCCGTCAGCCAGCAATCAACCCGCGGTCGCGGGCCAACAGCATTATTCCGATGTCGCGCCAGCAATCGACCAGCTGACCGCTTCCGGCGCGCCTTAGATCGTACCCCCGCTCCAGGGCGAATTCGACCACCTTTGCGCGCCCGATCTGAGTATCGAAGTCATCCGCCACTTCTTCCCACGCATCGCTTGCGCAATCGGGACAGGCGGAGAAGAGCCCGGTGAGAACTCGCTCCAACTCCTCCTCATATGCCTCACTGAACCGGTCCGAACTGTGGACTTCCAACCCTTGGGTATGATCCGCAACCCGTACTACATGCATTCCGTTGTTCCTCGTCCCATCAACAAAGCGGAGATCATGGGCAACAACGGAACGATAGCGGATTTGTTTCCTTAGCCCGGATCCGCCTGTTGCGGACGCAGCTGATTATATCTTTTGATGAAGGCAGCCATGGCATCGTCAGGACCAAGGGGCACGATGGCAACTTCGGCTGGTGCCGGCAGATCGTGCCAGTTTACCCGATGAGGGGCACAGAGGTCGCGGAGTTCGGTCGCAAGGCTGCGCTGGTCGGCCAGCTTGACGGCATCGTGCTGCGGATGGCTGAAGCCGAACCGGGCAGCCAGCGCCGCCTTCAACGGTTCGATCGCCGCCTTGATGACGTCGCGTCCGATCCGGACTTTCCAGGGCGTTGGCCAATCCCCTGTGAAGGCTTCCTCGCTGTCGTGCATCAGGGCTTCATACTCGTATCCGGGAGGAGCGAGTTCGCTTGCCAGTACGCAATGCTGCGCGACGCTGTAGAAAGCACGCGTATTGCCGACGAAGCGGCATTGGTAGGCGAGAGGACGTGCTATGTCCTCTATGTCGAACCGGCTGAAATCCGGGTTCTCCAGATCCAGCGTGCGGCCCGAGTAGGTCAGCATGACGGCTGTCGCTTCGGGAATGTCCAGGAGGTCGAGTTGGTCGGGATCGGTGGAGCTTCTGCGGCGGCGCGGCGGCATGATATGGACCTTCTGGAAATCTGGATCCAACGATAGCGGCTCAGCAGCTTTGGGCCAAGCGCTTGAGCGATATGTGCGAAAGGGATAGCCGCCGAAGCGGGTACTATCAGCTTATCCTGCGCCATTACCCGCAAGAAGTGGCTAAAGATCAACATTGCTCTATCGATCTATTCAGCAATATTTATTTCGAAATTAATTTTTATGGTATCTTCGCGGATTGATCAAAGTTTATTTATTAACTTATCGCGGTGGTTTGTCACATGAGCACTGATACGTTAGTTAGCCAAAGAAGGTTTTGGCATGATATTCTCTGCTTCCGGACGGGATGTCCATTGTTTCCCCGTCGACCCACTCATCTCCAGTTACTTAACAACCAAAGAGCTAGGGAGCGAAAAGATGGCTTTGGATAAAGAAAACGCAGGAAGCGCAGCGAAATCCAATTTTCGTGAACATGGCTCGCTATCCGGAAATGCGTCTCGTCCCACTGTTGAGTCGGCCGAGGAGGCAGTGGACATGGCAGCGGAATTTGCCGGGCGATCCGCTACTCAAGTCGGCAAAATGCTGGACTACTCGTTCCGGGTCATGCAGGAGACGACTAAGCACACGACGCAGAACATGGACGTACTGATGCAGTGCGGCACCATCGTCGCAGAAGGCTGGCAGACGATCCTTCGGGAATGGATCAGTGCCACTCAGGAGACGACGCAGAAGAACATGAACGATTTCCAGGAACTCATGCAGTGTCGTAGCATCGACACGCTCTTTTCCCATCAGAGCAATATCCTGCGCGACCGGATCGAATCAATTCAGCACAGCAATGCCCGGATTTCGGAGGTGTCCACTCAGGTCGCCAACGAAACGGCAAAGCGGATCAGTGAGATGACCAGCAACATCAGCTTCGGAAGCGAGCTGGTTGAACAGACTCAAAGGAACCTTCGCCGGGCTGGAGTCGAGATGACCAGGGTCGACCGCGCCGGTGATTGACCTATACGACGATAAGAAAAGCCGCCCGACATATCGGGCGGCTTTTCTTTTCTTGAAGGTCGAGAACGAGTGACGGGTTGGACACGGTGGCGTCGGCTTCGAGGCTTTGTATCGGATGGTTG
>NZ_JCACHA010000395.1:0-2535 GCF_059503625.1 Skermanella sp. | reverse complement strand
TGCCCTATATCGTGGTGGTGGTCGACGAGATGGCCGACCTGATGCTGGTGGCGGGCAAGGACATCGAGGCGGCGATCCAGCGACTGGCGCAGATGGCGCGCGCCGCCGGCATCCACCTGATCATGGCGACCCAGCGGCCGTCGGTGGACGTCATCACCGGCACGATCAAGGCCAACTTCCCGACCCGCATCAGCTTCCAGGTCACCAGCAAGATCGACAGCCGCACCATCCTGGGCGAACAGGGCGCCGAACAGCTGCTCGGCCAGGGCGACATGCTCTACATGGCCGGCGGCGGCCGGATCACCCGCGTCCACGGGCCGTTCGTCTCCGACGAGGAGGTCGAGGAAGTCGTGCGCCACCTGAAGGAGCAAGGGACGCCCGACTACCTGCATTCCATCACGGAAGACGACGACCACAACGGCGACGACGAGGCCGAAGCCCCCTCCCCCACCCCGGAAGAAGGTGCGGCACCGTTCACCGGCAGCGACGACGAACTGTACGAACATGCCGTCGCCCTGGTAACCCGCGAGCGCAAGGCATCGGTCAGCTTCATCCAGCGCTGCCTGCAGATCGGCTACAACAGGTCGGCCCGGCTGGTGGACCGGATGGAAGCGGAGGGCATAGTCAGCTCGGCAAACCACGTGGGCAAACGTGAAGTACTGGTATCATCACGCAGCGAAGCTTTTAGCCGTGATGGTGAATGATTAACTTTTGCTGCAGTTGCGAACAAGAGTTCGCTGGTATGACCAATTACGAAGCCCAAGATAGATGGGATTTTTTCGATCTTCGATAAAAGTTATGGGCCAATTATTCTGGCCCAGCCTTGGATTTTACTCTCGAAAACATCATGAACATCAGGTAACATTAACATCACAAAGGTGTAAAGCGCCGGTAAGGTGAGAGCGCTATAACATAATCGACTGCGCCACCAAGGGGAGAGACGCCATGATCGGCAATGAACGTCAGGAGCCTACGCTGGACGATTTGTTGAACGACCCCATCGTCCAGATCCTCATGCGCCGCGATGCGGTAGAGCGTTGGAAGCTTGAAGAGATGATCGCTCGCGTCCGCCGGAACCGGCGCGCCGAGGCTGATCGCCTAGCCGCCTGACCGTCCTGCACTATCGTTTTCGTCCAATCAGGGGCATGGGCCGCTGACCTCCAGGTCAGCGGCCCATTTCAATTCCGACCCCGGCGGCAGGCGCCGGCGGGTGGGCCGGCTTCGGCTCCGAAGGGAAGATCTCAAGGCCGGACGGGAGGTCAATGGCTGAAACCTGTCCGCCCGCCAGAAGCAGCGATGCGGCGTCCAGGGTGGCGCGAACGGCGTCGTTGCCATAGGGCTTCATGAGAACGCCCAGGGCGGCGTCTGGCGCCTGCCGAGCCCTTTCCGGATGTTCGGTGACGAACAGGGACGTCAGGCCGTGATGCTTCCTCATGCCGCGCGCCGCGGCAATCCCGCTGCCTCCGAGGCCGAGGTCTATGTCCATCAGCGTCAGGTCCGGCGTGTGGGCACGGGCGAGATCCATGGCGGCACGAACGGTGACCGCATGGCCGACGACTTCGTGTCCGGCGCCCTCCACCATCATGGCCAACCCGGCAGCCAGCATCCGGTCGTCTTCAACGATCAAAATCCGCATTGCGGGCCTCCCCTGCTGTTCGCTCGTGATCTGTTTGCTCGTGGTCCATGGATTTAGCTGGCCGGTCGCCCGTTCCCAGGTCTCGGGACCGTAAGTCTGGCTCCATATGCGGAAGAGTCGCCAGGTCGCCCTCCCGGACGTTCGGGCGGATGGTGCCATCGGCCAGCATCACGTCGTATTTGGGCTGGCCCTCGAACGTGCGGCCGACGATCCGGCCGGTCTGCTTTTCGTATTCAACCCACGTGCCCAACTTCAGCATCGCGTTTTCCCCGGCGCGTGCATCGGGTCCTCTCCCCGTCTCCAACGGCTGAAAGGGTGCGGGATTACCGGGTGAAAGAGTTGGTCAATAAAGAGGTATTCAGTGCTTAAGGCGGTTGTGCCGGCCCTTCCGGGACGGTTCTGCCGTCGAATATATTCAACAGAGCGATGTTTATTATTTTCAACACTAGGTCCGATGGGCGGCTGTACCGGACCAGCCTCATGTCAGGCGGGTTGGAAAAATGTCAAAAGCAGGCGAATTGACGGAGAGACGCAGTCAGGGAATAGCTCACATCGAAAAAGTTTCGCCAGCGGCTTATGAAATATCGTCATGATGCAAGTGCGATGCTGCGATATCGCAATCCGGTGAGCGCTGCGATTTCGCAGCCAGGTAAATGCGGTCGCTCGCTACGTTACGGTTGTCAGGATTTTAATCAGCGACGTTCTTGGTAGGCTAGTTTTCTTTAAATAGGTAAATAGAGCTGTTAACCTGATGTTAAATCAATAACAGCATTGCGCCGTGGGCTCGTAAGGCTTGTTGCGTCCGCTCACACTTTCCTGGTCTTCCGCCAAGCGAGTCGCTATATCGTTGCCTCGTCCGCAGGCTGAATTGCCTGCCCAGGGCAGCGATGTGCGCCAAG
>NZ_JCACHA010000394.1:0-2536 GCF_059503625.1 Skermanella sp. | reverse complement strand
GAGACCGCCCCTGAAATCCGACAGGACGGCGATCTCATGATCATCCCGATCGTCGAGGAGGAGGTTGTTCTCGTCACCAGGCTGGTGCTCAGGGAAGAGATCCATATTCGCAAAAAGACGACGCAGCGCACCGAGCAATTCACCGTAACACTTCGTTCCGAGCGTGCCGAAATCACATGCACCGGTATTGACGACGTTGTGTCTGCAAACTCAGGAAACCAACATGACTAAACAGACTGTTCTGGCTCTTTACAACGACAAGGCCTCCGCCCACCAGGTTCTCGAGGAGCTCCGCGCCGCCGGCTATGGCAGCGAGTTCTCGACTTCCGGTGATGGTTCCAGCAGTGCCGCCACAAGCGGAGGTGCGACGGCATCCGGCGCTTCGACCGGATCGAGCCTGTTCAGCTCCGTGAGCCGCGATCTTGGCGCCCCGGCATCCAGGACTTCGTCGCTGACCCGCCTTGGCGTTCCGGAGAGTGAGGCGCAGGTGTACAGCGAGGCTGTCCGGCGCGGCGGCGTTCTCCTGATCGGTCAGGTCGATGACAGCCATACCTCGGAAGTGCTGGAAATCATCGAGCGGCATCATCCGGTCGATGCGGACGAAAGAGCAGAGCTGTACCGGCAGGGTGGCTGGACCAGCTACGACGCCTCGGCTGCCGACTACGACGAAACCGCCGTCACCGAGGAACGCTCCCGCTACAGCTCGGGCCTGTCGGCTGCGGCCTCCAGCTTGCGCGACGTCGACGCTGGCGGGATCGGTACCCGGCGCGGCATCGACAGCGATCGTGAAGAAGTCATTCCCGTCGTCGAGGAAAGCCTCCGGGTCGGCAAGCGCGAGGTAGAGCGCGGCAGTGTCCGTGTCAGAACGCGGATCAGCGAGACGCCGGTCGAGGAAACCGTTTCACTCCGCGATGAGACGATCAACGTCGAACGCCGCGCGGTCAGTCGCGACGTCACCGATCTTCCCGCCGACGCTTTCCGCGAGCGGACCATCGAAGTGACGGAAACGGATGAGGAAGCGGTTGTCGCCAAGACGGCGCGGGTGGTCGAGGAAGTGGTGGTCCGCAAGGACGTCACCGAAGAGGCTCACACTATTCGCGACACCGTGCGCCGTACGGAAGTCGAGGTCGAGGACGGCCGCACCGACGTGGCAGGCAAGCGGTCCCTGAGCGACCGCGATCTCGACCGCTCCGACATCTGATCGGATCGTTTCTACGCGATCAGCTCAAGTAGGAGCTGGACTGCCAGAAGGGAGACAAGTTCGCGGTCCACGTCAACTTGTCTCCTTTCAATCGTCGGCGCTGAATGCGGCTCGGATGCCTGCCATATGGCTAGCATGAACGATCTTTGGCTTAACTGGACCTGTCCTCCGGCTGGCTGTTCCAAGCGTGCCTTAGCCCACGGGGGAGGTCGCGTGGAACGCCTTCCCCCGCACGTGTTTTCCAGACCAAGTAGGGTTCACGCAGCCTGAAGGGCCTTGGCGTTGACCTCGCCTTCGGCGATCTGGTTCAGCTTCTCGTCGGTTGCCTTTTCTTCCTCAAGCGTCTGCTGGAGAAGCTGGGCGACTTCCGTCATGCCACAGGTTTCGGCCAGGGTGCGTAGTGAGCCGTAGCTGGCGATCTCATAGTGCTCGACCTTCTGCGCCGACATGACGAGCGCCACGTCGAGAACTTCCGGCGGATGGCCACCGCCGATCAGTTCCTCCGCTTCCTCGATCAGCCCCTGGGTCGCTTCACAGGTATTGCCGCCGGGTTGGGCATTCAGCTTCTGGAAGATCTGCTCCAGACGCTGGACCTGGCCGCGGGTTTCCTGAAGATGAGTCTGGAAGGCCTGCTTCAGCTGCTGGGACGATGCGGCCTCGGCCATTTTCGGCAGGGCCTCCAGGATCTGCGTTTCTGCACTGTAAGTGTCCTGCAGTTCCTCGATCAGAAGGTCCTTGAGTGCTTGTTCGGACATGGTGGCTCCCTTTCCCGTGCTTTTTTCCTGACCCGTGCCGCATGGCGCATCCAGGTCCAGATCCACAACAGCGCTGCCAAACAATGATCTCTATGACTTTTCAGCAATTCCTGGTGGTGAAACCTTGTTCTTCCGGATCATTAGGCCCGATGGCTCTGGCAAATGGCTTTTGTCGTCGCTGCCGTCTCAGCTTTGTCCGCCAGTTCAGCGAAGGGTGTGGTCAGGACCTGCTTCACCCGGTTGCGCTGCCCTCCCTTTGCGCGGCTCCAGCGGCGGTTGTTCGGCCATCCGGCCTAGCGCCTTGCTTCCCAGAAAAGGTCGGTTGCGGATCTCGCGTCACTGCCCACCGCCGTTGCGGTATCCAGCATCCCAGCATGCCTCCAGATAATGACGGAAAGTTCCAGGACTGCTCCGAGCCGCAAAAAACGCCTTCGTTGCTGGCATACCCACCAGAAGCCGTATTCATACCTAGTGCAGACCTGAAAGCTGCACAAGGCGTGTTTCATAGGCCATCAGCGTTGCAGCAAGGAAAGCCAGTGATCGATCGTTGGTGACAATGAGGAACTGCCCACCAGCTCAT
>NZ_JCACHA010000393.1:0-2540 GCF_059503625.1 Skermanella sp. | reverse complement strand
GACAAGCAGGCGCGTCTATGTCGGCTGCCGCTTCGCTTTAGCACGACCTACGCAGGCAGAGTGTTCCTTGAGGGACGGGAAGTCCGGCGAGTTCAGTGTAGCCGCTCCGGGCTGGGGTCGAAGTCGGTTTCTATTTCGGCTTCGGGGTCGTTGACTTCGACGCGGTAGACGCCGCCGAGCCAGCGGTTGAGGTCCACGTCGGCGCAGCGGGCGGTGCAGAAAGGCTTGAACTCGGGCGTGGCGTGGCGGCCGCAGATGGGGCAGGCGGGGAGGCGGGACTTGGCGAGTTTTTCGGGGGTATCGGTCATCGCGTAATCAGGGTCCTTTGCGCCGGCGGGGGCGGGCTTTGCCTCGGCCGTCCTGGGCGCCACGGGTGGGGGCGGTGCTTCTGCCGGCTGGGATGGCGCGGTTGGTGCCCAAGCCGATGGCAGGGGCTTCGGCGCCTTCCAGGCCGAGGTCCATCGCTTCCAGGCGGCGGAGTTCGTCGCGGAGCCGGGCGGCTTCCTCGAATTCCAGGTCGGCGGCGGCGGTCTTCATCCGGCGTTCGAGGTCGGCCATATAGGACTTGAGGTTGTGGCCGATCATGTTGTTCATGTCGCCGTCGCCGGTCTTGACCGTGACGCGGTCGCCGCGCTCGTAGACGCTCTCCATGATGTCGGAGATCTGCTTGCGGACCGTTTCCGGCGTGATGCCGTTGGCCTCGTTGTAGATCTTCTGCTTCTCGCGGCGGCGGTTGGTCTCATCGATCGCCGCGTTGATGCTGTTGGTCATCTTGTCGGCGTAGAGGATCGCCCGGCCATCGACGTTGCGGGCGGCGCGTCCAATGGTCTGGATCAGGGAAGTCCTCGACCGCAGGTAGCCTTCCTTGTCGGCGTCGAGGATCGCGACAAGGCCGCATTCCGGGATGTCCAGACCCTCGCGCAGCAGGTTGATGCCGATCAGGACGTCGTAGGCGCCAAGGCGCAGGTCGCGGATGATCTCGATCCGCTCCAATGTTTCGACATCGGAATGGATGTAGCGGACGCGGATGCCGGCCTCGTGCATGTACTCGGTCAGGGCCTCGGCCATCTTCTTGGTCAGGGTCGTGACCAGCACGCGCTGACCCTTGGCGGCGCACTCCTTGCACTCGGCCAGAAGATCGTCCACCTGGGTCTCGGTCGGGCGGATGATGACGGGCGGGTCGGTCAGGCCGGTCGGGCGGACGACCTGCTCGACGAAGACGCCGCCGGTGCGCTCCATCTCCCACGGGCCGGGCGTGGCCGAGACGAAGACGGACTGCGGACGCATGGCGTCCCATTCCTCGAACTTGAGCGGGCGGTTGTCCTTGCACGACGGCAGGCGGAAGCCGAAGTCCGACAGGGTGGACTTCCGCATGAAGTCGCCCCGGTACATGCCGCCGACCTGGGGCACCATGACGTGGCTCTCGTCCACGATCAGCAGGGCGTTGTCGGGCAGGTACTCGAACAGCGTCGGCGGCGGCTCGCCCGGCTTGCGGCCGGAGAGATAGCGGGAATAGTTCTCGATGCCGGCGCAGCTGCCGGTCGCCAGCATCATTTCGATGTCGAACTGAGTCCGCTGCTCAAGGCGCTGGGCTTCCAGGAGCTTGCCTTCGGCCTCGAACTCGGCCAGACGGACCTTCAGGTCGTGCTGGATCTCCTTAATCGCCTGATGCAGCGTCGGCTTGGGCGTGACGTAGTGGCTGTTGGGGTAGATCTTGACCAGTTGCAGCGCCATCAGCTTCTCGCCGGTCAGCGGGTCGATCTCGAAGATGCTTTCAAGCTCGTCGCCGAACAGGGAAATGCGCCACGCCCGGTCTTCCAGGTGGGCCGGGAAGAGTTCGACGGTATCGCCACGCACCCGGAACGTTCCGCGTCCGAAACCAACGTCGTTGCGCTTGTACTGAAGGTCGATCAGGCGGGACAGCAGTTCCGTCCGGTTGACCATCTGCCCGGCCTGGAGCGTGAAGGTCATTTCGGAATAGGTTTCGACCGAGCCGATACCGTAGATGCACGACACCGAGGCGACGATGATCACGTCGTCGCGCTCCAGCAGGGAGCGGGTGGCGGAGTGGCGCATCCGCTCGATCTGTTCGTTGATCGAGCTTTCCTTCTCGATATAGGTGTCGGTGCGCGGGACGTAGGCTTCCGGCGTGTAGTAATCGTAGTATGAGACGAAGTATTCCACCGCGTTGTTGGGGAAGAAGCTCTTCATCTCGCCGTAGAGCTGGGCGGCCAGCGTCTTGTTGGGGGCAAGGACAAGGGCCGGGCGCTGGAGCTGCTGGACTACGTGCGCCATGGTGAAGGTCTTGCCGGAGCCGGTGACTCCCAGCAGGACCTGTTCGCGCTCGCCCTGCTGGATGCCGTTCAGCAGCTCCTCGATCGCGCGCGGCTGGTCGCCGGCCGGCACGTAATCGGACACGATCTCCAGGCGGCGTCCCCCCTCCAGCTTCGGCAGGGAGGCGCCTTTCGGCATCAGCATGGGCATTGTCATGACTGGTAAGATATGGGATCGGGTGGGAGTCTGCTACCCCCCGGAACGCA
>NZ_JCACHA010000392.1:0-2543 GCF_059503625.1 Skermanella sp. | reverse complement strand
CCAGGAATTCCATGAAACCGGAGCGCTCACCTCGTAGCCGCCCATACTCTTCCTGGGAAAGCAGCACGGCGACCAGCCGGCCGCGACGGGTGATCTGGATGGTCTCGCCAGCCTCGGCTTGTTGCACGAGGCGAGGCAAATGGTTTCTGGCTTCGGCTATCGAAACTTCGAGCATATCGACCCCAATTGTGATGGCTATCTAGATAGCCATATATATGTTGAGAATAAAACCACCAAGTTGGATTTTACCTGTCGTAGGCGAGGCGTTGTGGAATCGGCCGTGAGCGTCGACTTTGGCTTTGCGCTTGAACTTCACCGCGCCGGAAGGCTTGGCGAGGCCGAAGCCGCCTATCTGGGACTCCTGAACGCCTCTCCCCGGCACCCTAATTTGCTGCGTCTCCTTGGCTTGCTGCGGTTCCAGCAGGGGAGGGAGGATGAGGCCGTGGCATTGCTTGAGCAGTCCGTCGCTTCGCATCCCGATTTCGTGGACGCGCGGCGAGCATTGGCAGTGGTGCTGGGAAGATTGGGGCGGTGGGAGGAAGCGCTGGCCCAGCATTCGAACGCGGCTCGGCTGGCACCCAACGATGCTTCCGTCCTGAATGACTTCGGCTGTGCGCTGCTTGAAGCGGGAAGGCTGGAAGACGCGGCGGAAATGCTTCGGCTGGCATTGGACCTCGACCACGAGCATGGGGAAGCGTTGACCAATCTGGCTGCGGTTTTGAACCGGCTGGGGAGAGCGGCCGATGCAGCAGATGCCGCCAAGCAGGCCATAGCCTTGAGGCCGGACCATGGGAGCGTGCTCGGGGTGCTCTCCACGGTACTGGCGTCGAGTGGCGACTATGCGGGTGCCGAGCAGGCGGCGCGCCGGGCGGTGTCTCTCGATGCGGAAGATGCAGGTGCCTGGGTCCAACTCGGCAATGTGCTGATCGATATCGGAGAGGTTGATGCTGCGGCTGAGGCGTATGGAAGGGCAGTGGACTTGGCGCCCGACAATCGGGTAGCCGCGCACAACCGAAATTATTCCCTGCATCTTTCTGCGACGATCGGTGACGAAGGATTGTTCGAGGCGATCCGGCAATGGGGCGCCGGGCAGTCGAAGCCGATCGAGCAATCCGTGCGGGAGCGTGATCCTGATCGGCGGTTGCGGATCGGCTACGTTTCAGCGGATTTTGGACGACATCCCGTCGGTTGGTTCATGGCGCCCGTCCTGCCGAACCATGATCCGACAGAGGTCGAGGTCGTTTGCTATTCCGACCGCGAGGTCGAGGACGACCTGACGCGATTCCTGCGGAGTCATTGCCAGGATTGGGTGTCCGTCCTGGGGATGGATGACCGGGCGCTGGTGGAGCGCATTCGCGCCGACGGGATCGATCTGCTGGTTGACCTGGGCGGACATACCGCCCGCAACCGGCTTGGGACCTTCGCTTTGGCGCCGGCTCCGGTGCAGGCGACGTGGGGTGGATTGATCGGGACGACGGGATTGCCGGCCATGGACTGGCTGATCGGCGATCCTCAGCAGGTCCCGGCGGGAGCCGAAGGACTTTATACCGAGCGTATCGTCCGGCTGCCCAACGGTTATGTCTGCTACGGGCCTCCCGATTACGCGCCGGAAGTGACATCGTTGCCGGCGCTGCGGAACGGCTGGCTGACCTTCGGGTGTTTCAACAGGCTGGCTAAGCTGAGCGATGAGACGCTGATGCTATGGGCACGCGTGCTCAAGGCTGCTCCGGAAAGCCGGCTGGTTCTGAACACCAAGGAGCTGGCGTGCCGGACCTTGCGTGAGCGGGTGACTGGGCGGTTTGCAGGATTGGGCATCGGCGCGGACCGGCTTGACCTGAGACCCGGCGGTTCCCATGCCGAAATGCTCGCGGCCTATGGCGACGTCGATGTGGCGCTCGATCCGATGCCGTATTCGGGGGGATTGACCACTCTGGAGGCGTTGTGGATGGGCGTTCCGGTCGTCACGCTGCCGGGATGGCGGTTCTGTGCCAGGCACAGCTTGAGCCATGTCACCGTGCTTGGACATCAGGAATGGGCGGCATCGGACCCTGACGGGTATGTCCGGATAGCCGCCGGATTCGCGGAGGATACGGACACCTTGGTAAAGCTTCGGGCCGGCATGAGGGCGCGGATGGCAGCCTCGCCGCTCTGCGACGGCGCCGCATTCACCCGTGATCTTGAGGCGGCGTATCGGGAGATATGGCGACAGCATTGTGCGGCATGAGGATATGAAGACTCAAGCGCTGCTGCGGGCAGTGAACCCAAGTTGCCGTAAAGTATTTATCCCAGGTTGAACTTAGTTATGGCGGCGGCGAAATCGTCGCCGAAGTTCGCGCCGACGCGGATGACCATGATGCCTTCCGGAACGTCCTTGACCGCGCTGTCCAGGCTGGTCAGCAGCGCCATCGGGACTTTGTGGGTGGGAGTCATCGCCTTCAGGCCGCGCAGCAGGTCCATACCGCCCAAACCGTCCATCACGGCGGAAGCGATGATCATGTCGGGCGGCATGCGGACGGCGAGCGCAATCGACTCGATCGGGTCGC
>NZ_JCACHA010000391.1:0-2549 GCF_059503625.1 Skermanella sp. | reverse complement strand
ACAGGTTCGGGCTGCTGCCAGCCGGTCGACATACCGGGTTCGTCAGCAAAGCCGCCAAGGTATCGACATCGCTCAGACGATGATCACCGATCACCCGGTAGCCACTGCCTTGGTCGCTTTGGGGGTCGGGTTGCTGCTCGGCAGCATGCTGGGCGGTCAAGGCCGAAAGTCATGGGCCTACGACTACCGGGATCAGGACGGGAAGTATGGGTCGTCGCGGAACTATCGTTTCAGGGACCGGGAGAGCGATTACAGGCGGGCCGAAGCCAACGCGGGGTATGACAGGTCAGGCTACTGACCTGTCGGCACGCCCGAACCGATTCTGTCCAGCATATCCCGCCGTACCGTAATCGCGACGGACCGCCCGATTCCTCGGCAGGATGGTAGGGCGGGGGTGGGCCGTCGCTCGAGTCGCCTGGAGCCGAAGTCAGTCTTCGTCCAAGCCACCAGTGGGACGCAAGCTACCAAAAGCCGGTCGTAGGCCAAGAGCGATTTCCCGTTGTACCTTGCGGATGGATGGGGGATAGCCATCCTCCGTGTCATCCTCGCTTTCCCCGATGCAACCCCAGCAATCGCCCCCGCAGTCGTGGGACAAGGGATCGTCGAGTTGGTTGAGCGGGCGACCACAGATTCCGCACCGCGGTAGTTCCTGCGTCATGATCGCTCCTCCGCCTGTTCAACACGGAACCCGCAAACTTGGGCAGGCTCATGGTGCACCTGTTTATGATCACCGAAACGCGTACCGGGACTACTGAAATGGGTACCGGCAGGTTACTATACCGCGGTAATGATGGACGCCGATGATCTGCCCGACCATTCGTGGCTCGCCAGGGCCCGCGAGATCCTGCTGCATCGCGGAGTCCAGGATCCAGCGGTCAACGACGCCGAGGTCCGCCGGCTCGCCGAAGGCTCGGCTTGATTGGGAAAGCGAAGCAGAAGCCAGATGAATGAAACTGATGTGCGTAATTGCTCGTCCACTTGGCTGGCGGTAGGATTGAATTCATACAGCAGCATCAACATCCGAAGCGTCACCTCGGGCCGCTCGCAGCAGTGGCACATCTGTGCCATGGTGAAGTTCTGGAACGTCTTTGTGTCCAATAAGTCGATCTCAGCCAAGGCGATGGGTTGAGGACGGGCCAGGAGGCTCCACAAGTCGGGGATTTGAATGACCCAACATGCGTTGGAGGAATACAGCAGGGTCGTTCTGACCCAGCCGCTCTCGGCCAGTGACGGGGTCATCCCGGCTGGGACAGTTGGTACGATCCTTTCGGTCTATCAGAACGGAGCGGAATACGCGGTCGAGTTTTTCGGTCCGCACCAAGGGGTCGAATTCGTCCTGCCGAACCAGTTTGTGCCTTGGATTGAGCCGTCCTGACGAGCCGTACTTTTCCCGCACTCCACTGTCCCACTACTCTGACCCTGGCCCCGACGTGCGGGGCCGCGATGGCTTTCTGCGGTACGCTCCCTGGGCATTCTGGATAGACCGACTTGTAATGCCTGTGACGGGAATACGAATACCCTTATGAGATGTGAAAGTGGCGGTCGAAGTTCGAGGCTGATCGGTTCAACGAGGCCCTGCACATGCTCAACGGAGCGAAGTGGGACATCGTTCAGGCCAACCGGTAGTGTTTTGGCGTTCTCGACAAGGTCCTGGCCTACACCGTCGCGGTCGCCCTGGATTTTCAGGTGCGGAAAAACACCTAGTCGTCATCGTCGTCTTGTTGCGTTACAACGGGGCGGACCAGGAAGCCGATGATCCGCCGGAACCACCCCAGCGGTCTCGGCCAATTGCTGTTCGGCCGGGACCACTGCGACTGCGGAGTGGATGAGTACATTTGACAACTCGGGATCAATCGAGCCGGTGCTCCGGCAGGGCGGTTTCCAGACCCGTGATGGCGTCAACGCCATGCCGGTCGAAGGTGACCGGGATGACCTCCCGCGAGTACCCCCTCTGTTCTAGAGGTCCACCACGATGGTCAGGTCGGGGAAAGCCGGCCCGAAGTCCGAAGGGATTGGTGCCCTGCCTTTCGGAACTACGACCGAATACATAAGAGACTTGACATCAAAGCTTAACAGGACGATTTTTGCTGCATTGCAGCAGAGAATTGCCGTCCTGCTGCACGGCAACATAGATGCCGTATTGCAGCGGAGGACAAATGACGGTTCAGATCAACGGCGTGAGCCCTGAGCAGCTTCTCGACCTAGCGAGTGAATTCACGATCCGCAGACCAACGTTCAGGGATTGCCGCCTAGACGCGGTGCGGATCGTTAAGATCTTCCAGCCCGGTCGCAGCCATCGATGGGCAGTCTATAAGGGCTACTGGACACCGCCTGATGTGCTGAACCGCGATGGCACGTGGGAAGCAGAGCCGTCACCGTCCAACCGTGACGATCAGTTCTACGAGCGGTGCCGGTTCGATGAGTTCGAGCACGCCTTCGCGGCGGCCCAGCAGGTGTGTCTTGCTGAAAGCCCGCCGGTTACTGAGGCGTTGCTTCGCCTGCGGCAGCCGGCGTGACGCTCAGACCCTGTCCCTGCCGTCGTTCGGAAT
>NZ_JCACHA010000390.1:0-2552 GCF_059503625.1 Skermanella sp. | reverse complement strand
TGGCCGTGCAGCATCATGACTTCGTGGTTGTCATAGATCCGCTGGGCATCCCAGTCCGCCGGCAACTGCGCCGAGAGCACGGCATGCGACGGGCCGACCGCCAGGGTCGGCGGGATCATGCCGGTCCTGACGGCGACCCGGTGGTGGTGGCTGTCCACCGGCAGGGCCGGCCGGCGCAGCGTGCTGAAGCTGAGGACGGCGGCGCTGGTCTTCGGACCCACGCCGGACAGCGTTTCCAGCCACGCCCGCGCTTCCGTCACCTCCAGGTCGGCGAGGAAGCCGAGCGAAAGCTCGCCGCCCCGGCGCTCCGTGATGCCGCGCAGGATCTGCTGGATTCGCGGCGCCTTCTGTTCCGGCCACGTGACGCCGGCAATGGTCTGCTGGATATCGGCGGTCGGCGCGTCGCGGACGGCCGCCCAGTCCGGATAGGCCGCCCGGAGCGCCTTGAACGCCCGTCCCGAATCGGCGTTGCGGGTCCGGTGCGACAGCAGCGACGAGACCAGTTCGCTCAAGGGGTCGAGACTGTGGAAATACGCCACCGGACATTGGTAGGCGACGCAGAGCCTGTGGTGTATCTCCAGCACCTTCTCGATCAGGGCCGTCTCGGAAAGCTGGGCCATCGGCATCCCTCATACTTAAGCAATACCAAGTAGAACGAACGCTTCCCCAGAAAAGCCCGCCAGGAAGGCCCGTCAGAAGAGCCCGTGCAGCAGGCTTCGGCGGGACCGGCGGATCGCTACGATCAGGCCGGCGGCCCGCCGCTGGATATCCTGGCAGCGCGCGGGATCGGCTGCACGGTCCGCCTCGGGGAAATCGCCGCCGGTGACGGCCTCGAACAGGGCGATCAGGTCGTCCCCGGCGTCGAACCGGAACAGCCAGCTTTCCCTGTCCAGCAGGTCCAGCCACATCTCGATCCGGCGCTGCAAGCCGTAGAGCGTGGAACGCAGGCGGATGCCTTCCACCCCCAGATCGGCGGCGGGCATCGACCAGACGAGCACGCCGATATCGGCATAGCGGTCGATGTCGCGGCACAGATCGTCGATCCGAGCCGTCAGGTCGCCGCTTCGCAGGCCGATCCGGCTGAGCACCGTGTTGGTCAACGCCATGAGCAGCGCGCCACCCAGTGCGCCACCGACAAGACTGGTCAGCACACTGCCCAGGAACGCCTTGTCCTCCCACATGAAATCGATCCCGAGCGGCTGTTCATGATTTGTTCACTGTAACGTGGAAACCTTCCCGAGCCAAGGGGCGGGATGCGAAATAAAGGATTTTATTCCGTAGTGGAAACGACCGGATCGGACCGCAGGATATAGCCGCGGACTGCTTCGGCGGTATAGCGGTAGTCGCCCTTGGCGTCGATCTCCAAGCGGTCCGACAAGTCTTCGCGGGTGAAGCCCAGGTCCTGAAGGGCGCCGAAGGCTTCCTCCAGCCATGCCATGGAGTACGAGGGGCCGGTTATGTCGACGACGACCCGCCCGCCCCGCCGCAAGGCGGGGACGAGCAGGTCGTCCCGGAAAGCTTCGGCGCTGTGCGCGCCGCTGTCGCGGCGGCGGCCGCCGGTCACCTGCGAGAAGTCCTTGCCGATGTCGATCCTGATCATCGCGTCCTCCGGCCCTGCCTCTCGAGCCCTGTCCTGCCGACGGAGGTTAGCGAAAATTGCCGGAACCGGCGAGCTATCAATGGGGACCCGCCAAAGTGAGCGGAAACGCCCGACCGGAACGGCTCAGGAGGCCGACAGGCCGCAGCTCCACTTGCGGACACGGTATTTGGGATGGGCTTCCGCCCACTGCACGGCCTGGCGCTGCCCTTCGAACAGGCAGGCGTGCATGCTCGTCTGGGCCGATTCGAAGGGAGGCCACTCCTTGTGACATTCGGTCGGGTTCGAGGCAAGGCAGACCAGCAGAACGAGTTCGATCATCATTGACTCCTGGATGCGTCCAGCGGTGGGATCATCAGAGAACAAGTCTTAACGAACTGGTAACCAGCGAGAGGTTTCCCAGTGCCCCGCCCCATACTGTGATATTTAAGTGCCTTACTAAAGTTAGGGATGTTCTGACCTTTTGCCAGACTTTGACAAGTCCATGGCAATAGGCAGGCGAGTCCTTCCAACATTTTTGCTGCATGTGCGAAGTAAAAAATCTGCGAATTTCTTAAAACTTAGTTTCTTCCGCCCTTTTAGTTCGATCAAATGCGCCGACAACCCATCGAAAGAAATGCTCCACTTCCCTCATATACACGCCGGATCAACCCTTTAGGGTCAATTCCCCAGTGCCTTCTAAAGTCTTATTGTAGAGCCTCGGAAGAGCAGGTAGGCTGATCTTCTAAAAAATTCGCCCATAAGCCAGGAGGCGGAAAACGGTCGGCCATTCAAAGAAGTCGATCGAGAAAATTAATGTGAGTGTTGTACGGCAGACAACAAACCTGGGAGGAGACGATATATGCGCCGGATGAAAATCCTGCTTGCGACTGTTGCGTTCATTGCGACAGCCGGCTCGGCCTATGCCAACGACGAAGTGATGAAGCTGCAGAAGGACCCGAACAACTGGGCCATG
>NZ_JCACHA010000389.1:0-2552 GCF_059503625.1 Skermanella sp. | reverse complement strand
AGCGTCAGCGTGCCGGCGCCGATCTTGGTCAGGTTGTTGCCGGTGCCGGAGATCGCGCCGGAAAGGGTAAGGGCGTTCGCGTTGCTGACGGTGCCGTGGCTGGAACCCAATGCGATCAGGTTGCTCAAGGTGACGCCGGTGCCGGTCACTTCCAGCGTGCCGCCATTCAGCGTCACGGCCCCAGTGCTCAGGTTGCCGGCTGCGGCGACGCTCAGCGTGCCGGCGGAAACCGTCGTCCCGCCGGTATGGGTCTGCGTCGCCGTCAGGGTCAGCGTGCCGGCGCCTGATTTGGTCAGGTTGTTGCCGCCGGAGATCACGCCGGACAGGGTGACGGCCTGAGCGTTGCTGATGGTGCCGTTGTTGACGTCCAGCGCGATGGCGTTGTCGATAGGGACGCCGGAACCGGTGATTTCCAGCGTGCCGCCGTTCAGCGTCACCGCGCCGGCGCCCAGGTTGGCGTCCGCCGCCACGCTCAGCGTGCCGGCCCTGACCTCGGTGGTGAAGTTGGCGCCGGAATTGGTGCCGGACAGCGTCATTGTGCCAGTGCCGGTCTTGGTCAGCACGCCGGTGCCGCCGATCGTGCCGGAGAAGGAGGTATTGTCGTTCTTGCCGCCGGTGTTCAGCGTGTTCGTCCCCAGCGTGACCGTGCCTGCGCCGGACAGCGAACCGATGCTTTCGTTTCCGGTCAGCAGCAGCGTGCCGTTGACGTTGACGGTTACGGCGCTGGTGTCGGCGATGTTGGAGCCGTTGACCGACAGGGTGCCGGCGGAGATGGTGGTCGAGCCGGTGTAGGTATTGGTGCCCGACAGGGTCAGGATGCCGGTACCCATCTTTTCCAGGCCGTTGCCCGTGCCGGAGATCACGCCGGAGAAAGTGGTGCTGGTGTTGTCGCCGCCAAGGGTCAGCTTGTATCCGAGGGCGACGTTGCCGGCGCCGGCCAGCGAGCCGATGGTTTCGGCGCCTCCGGCCAGGGTCAGGGTAGCGCCGGATGCAACCGTTACCGCGCCGGTGTCGGCCAGGGAGCCGAGGCCGCTGATCGACAGCGTGCCGGCCGAAATCGTGGTGGCGCCCGTGTGGGTGTTTGCCGTCGTGGAAGAGTTCAGCGCCAGCGTGCCGGTGCCGGTCTTTGTCAGCAGGGTGGAACCGCTGACGACGCCCGACAAGGTTCCGGTCTTGGTGGCGGCGACCTCGATCGTGCCGCCGCCCGTGCCGATCGCGATGGCGTTGGTGAAGGTGGCGGTGTCGGTCAGGCTCAGCGTGGTGCCGGCCAGCGTTACCGAACCGGCGACCAGCGCCGCGTCGGTCGCCACCGCCAGCGTGCCGGCGGAGACCGTGACGCCGCCGGTCAGTCCGGTCTTGTTGGAGGAGTTTGACAGCGTCAGCGTGCCGGTGCCGGCCTTGGTCAGCGCCTGGGCGCCGCCCGACAGCGCGCCGGACAGGGTCGCGGAGGCATCGGCCTGTATCGTAGCGGCACCGCTCAGCGCCACCGCATTGTCGATGGTGGTGGCGCCGGTGACCTGAAGCGTCGTGCCGGCGGCTAGCGTCACGGCGCCCGCCACCAGATTGGCGTCCCCCGCCACCGAAACCGTACCCGCCGAAACGGTCAGGCCAAGCGTGTAGGTATCGGCGCCCGAGGTGACGGAACCGGCGGCGGCATTGCCGCTGTTGGAGAGGGTCAGCGTGCCGGCGCCTGTTTTGGTCAGGGTCCGGTTGCTATTGGCGTCGCTGGTCAGCGACACCAGGCCCGACAGGGTGACGGCATCGCTCACGTCGATGGTGTTGGTGACGTTGTTCCGGACGATGATCGCCGTGGCGAAGGTGCCGGCGCCGGTGAGCTTCAGGGACGCCAAGCTGTTGTTCAGGGTGATGGCCGAGGCTGCCATGGTGGTGCTGGCCGCCAGTTCGAACACACCGCCATTCAGCGCGGTCGCCCCGGTGTAGGTGGCATTGCTGCCGATCACCAGCCTACCCGACCCGCTCTTGTTCATCCCATAGCCGGCGCTGGCCTGACTGACCACCCCGCTCAGCGTGGTGGTCGTCCCGGCCGCCACGTCGATGGCCAGCGTCGAGTTGTTTAGAATGATGTTGTTATCGATGGTTGTCGTCTGGGCGATGTTGAGCCCGACACCGAGGGTCACCGCCCCGCCGCCCAGATTGCTATCGGAATTGATATAGACCGCGCCGCCGGAAAAGGACGAGGTGCCGGCATAGGTGTTGGTCCCCGACAGGGTCAGCGTGCCGCCGCCCGAATTGGTCAGGTTGCCGGCGCCGGAGATCGCGCCGGACAGGGTAAGGGCGGCCGTGTTGGTGATCGTGCCGTGGCCGGAGGCCATTTCCATCAGATTGTCGATGGTCGTGGCGCCGGTGACATTCAGGGTGCCGCCGTTAAGCGTCACGGCGCCGGTACCCAGGTTGGCGTCGGCGGCTACCGACAGCGTGCCGGCCGACACGGTGGTCGTGCCGGTGTGGGTCTGGGTGGCCGACAGGGTCAGGGTGCCGGTATCGGTCTTGGTCAGGCTGCCGGCGCCGCTGATGATGCCGGACAGGGTCAG
>NZ_JCACHA010000388.1:0-2555 GCF_059503625.1 Skermanella sp. | reverse complement strand
GGCCTGCACGGCGTCGGCGTGTCCGTCGTCAATGCCCTGTCGGAGCACCTGTTCCTGCGCATCTGGCGCGGCGGCCGGATCTGGGAGATGGAGTTCAGCCACGGCGACCGCGTTTATGCCCTGAAGGAAGTGGGCGAGGCGCCCGTCGTCGACGGCAAGGTGCTGAGCGGCACCGAAGTCACCTTCCTGCCGTCCAAGGCGACCTTCACCAAGGTCGATTTCGACATCGGGACGCTGGAACACCGCCTGCGCGAACTGGCCTTCCTCAACTCCGGCGTCTATCTCCAGCTCGTCGATTCCCGTGGGGTCGAGCCGAAGGTGGTCGACCTGCACTATGAAGGCGGACTGGAAGCCTTCGTCCAGTATCTCGACCGCTCCAAGACTGCCCTGCACAAGCCGGCGATTTCGCTGACGGCGGTGCGGCCGAGCGAGCTTGGCGGCGAGATCACGGTGGAAGCGGCGTTGCAGTGGAACGACAGCTATCACGAGACGATGCTGTGCTTCACCAACAACATCCCCCAGCGTGACGGCGGCACCCATCTGGCCGGCTTCCGCGGCGCCCTGACCCGGACGCTGAACAACTACGCCAACGTGTCGGGCATCGCCAAGAAGGAGAAGGTCACCCTGACCGGCGACGACATGCGCGAAGGCCTGACCTGCGTGCTGTCGGTCAAGGTGCCGGACCCCAAGTTCTCCAGCCAGACCAAGGACAAGCTGGTCTCGTCCGAAGTGCGTCCCGTCGTGGAGAACGCGATCGGCGAAGCGCTCGCCACGTGGCTTGAGGAACACCCGCAGGAAGCCAAGCGCATCACTGCCAAGGTGGTGGAAGCGGCGGCGGCCCGCGAAGCCGCGCGCAAGGCGCGCGAGCTGACCCGGCGCAAGGGCGCCCTGGACATCACGTCGCTGCCGGGCAAGCTGGCCGACTGCCAGGAGCGCGATCCGGCGCTGTCCGAACTGTTCATCGTCGAGGGCGACTCGGCGGGCGGCTCCGCCAAGCAGGGGCGCTCGCGCCAGTATCAGGCGATCCTGCCGCTGCGCGGCAAGATCCTCAACGTCGAGCGGGCACGCTTCGACAAGATGCTCGGCTCCGCCGAGATCGGCACGCTGATCGCGGCGCTCGGCACCGGCATCGGCCGCGAAGAGTTCGACGTCGCCAAGACGCGCTATCACAAGATCATCATCATGACGGACGCCGATGTGGACGGCTCCCACATCCGGACGCTGCTGCTGACCTTCTTCTACCGCCAGATGCCGCAGGTGATCGAGAACGGCTACCTGTATATCGCCCAGCCGCCGCTGTACCGGATCAAGCGCGGCAACGCGCGCGAGCGGTACCTGAAGGACGACAAGGCGCTCGAGGATTACCTGACCGACGAGGGCATCGACGATGTTGCCTTCAGCCCGTCGTCCGACGGCGTGCTGGTGATCGGCGACCAGCTCAAGTCGCTGGTCGGACAGGCCCGCGTCGCGCGCGGCCCGATGGAAACCCTGACCCGCAAGGCCGGCAGCCTGCGCGTGGTCGAGCAGTCCGCCATCGCCGGCGCCTTCGACATCGCCTTCCTGAACGACCCGGAGCGCGCAAGCGCCAAGGCCGCCGAGATCGCCACCCGCCTCAACACGCTGAGCGACAGCGACGGCATGCTGGGCGGAGGCTGGACCGGCGAAGCGACCACGGACGCCCTGATCATCGCCCGCACCCGCCGGGGCGTGACCCATCGCCACGTGCTGGACCGCGACGTGCTGAAAAGCGTCGAAGCCCGCACGCTCAACAACATGGCCGCCTCGCTGAAGGCCAACTACGACGGCATCGGACGCCTGACCCACAAGGACAAGGACCTCCGCCCGATCACCGGCCCGCTGGCCCTGCTCGACGCGATCATGGAGCTGGGCCGTCACGGCGTCACGATCCAGCGCTACAAGGGCCTGGGCGAGATGAACCCGGAACAGCTGTGGGAAACCACGCTCGACCCGACCAAGCGCTCGCTCCTGCAAGTGAAGGTCAACCACGCCGACGAGGCGGAGGAAGTCTTCAGCACCCTGATGGGCGATGTCGTGGAACCAAGGCGGGAATTCATCCAGGACAACGCGCTGAAGGTGGCTAACCTTGACGTTTGAGGATTTTGGAGAAGGTGTGAATAGGAAGGTTGCTTAGGACGCTATCAGGGATCTCGCCAAGGACCGCGATAAGGTGAGGTTTACCAAGCACTCCCGCGAGCGTGATGCGGAAGCAGGAAAGCTGCCGATCAGCGATCGTCAGGCGACCCAATATCTGTTGAACGGCTTTCTGACGGGAGATCCGGCGCCGGACGTCTCCTTGGCCGACGACTGGAACTTCACCTGCGAGCGGACGGCGGATGAGACGGTGACGGTCGTTGCCGGAGTTGTCGTGCCGAGTCGATCGGCGAGCGGCCGCTCTTCACTCAGATCGAAGACCGGTTGGCCGAGATCGCCGCGGAAGCGGGCAGAAGCAGTCCGGCCAAGCCGAGGCTCGCCTTCGAAGAGGGTCCTGGCGGCCAGTGGTCGAGCACGCCGATCAAGGAGCAGGAAATCGTCGG
>NZ_JCACHA010000387.1:0-2558 GCF_059503625.1 Skermanella sp. | reverse complement strand
CACTCGCGCTGCACCGGGAATGCGGATGAACCAATCATTGTCGGCCTCGTCATCAGCCGGCGCTTTCATACAAAACAGCAGATGCAATGATCTAAGAAAGAGGCTCACCTTCCCCTGAAAACCCGAACCCGCAGCCTCGACGGCACACTGCGCGACCTCTTCGCCACCGGGTATCCGTCTATGCTAGCCAACCAGGTCGGGCCCGTCCCACTCACTGCCGCAGCCTGAGCTCCTCCCATAGTTTCTGGTGCTCTCATGAACCGCGGCGACGAGCGCACCATTCAGGCTCAGCTCCGTCATGCCGGGGCCGAGCTGACTGGCCACTAAATGCGCGAAGCCAACATCTTCCGGCGCAGATCCGCCACAAAGCTCGGACTGTGAGGATTTGCCGCACAGGTTTTCTTCCTGTAGGCCAGATCGCGGCTGACGGCTCGACAGGCACTGCGGGTTGGGCTAAGACCAT
This sequence comes from Skermanella sp., assembly GCF_059503625.1. Classification (NCBI taxonomy): domain Bacteria; kingdom Pseudomonadati; phylum Pseudomonadota; class Alphaproteobacteria; order Rhodospirillales; family Azospirillaceae; genus Skermanella; species Skermanella sp. The sequence continues at coordinate 2,095 of NZ_JCACHA010000387.1, read as the reverse complement.
GGAACTTCGATGAGCTAGGTGCCCAGGTGCGCATCCAGATTACGAAGATAGTGGTATCTCCGTTCATCGAGCGCAAAGAGCGCTCGGAACAAAGGCAAGCGGGCGGCAGCCTAAACCCTGCCGCTCGCCTGTGGCCCAACCGGCAAGCTGTCAGAGGCCCCGGACGGTCAACGGTTTCGAGGAACCGAGCCTCTTAGAGACAGGGCCGCGTAGATAGCCACCTACGCGGCCCACTTTTGTGCATTGGGTGAGTAAGTGAACACCCTATTGCCTGGAAGACGGACGGCTTCTGAAGCAAGCTATGCGGCAACCCACTGGCTTGACGCTCCAAAGCCCGCTCCTAGCCCCTTTGACCACTGGAATGCCCGATGCCTGATGACCTTCGGCGTGAACGTCGCGATCCACGACTTTCCGTCAGCCGGGACAGTCGTGGATGCAGTTGGCTAGCCCTCGGATCGGGCTTTCATCCAGCCGGTACTTCGTTGTCACCTGTCAGCAGCCGTCCCATCAGATCCCCAGCTGGGGGCCGCCGCCTTCAGGCGGCGGAGGAAAGCCGGTCGCCCTGAGGGTGAGAAGCACTCCTGCTTGACGTCGCGCCTCGGCGGGTGTGCACTTACCGCTATGGCAGAACCCCTTGTCACATCCAGGATCACACCGAACGCCTTGCAGATGGCAAGGATGGCCGCCGCAAAGCGGGCGGGAAACAGAACGAGGGCCGGCGTCGTCTCCTTGAAACAGAGATGGAAAGAGTATCTCCGACAGCAGGGCGCTGCTGATGCCTGTCCTCACCTACAAATACCGGCTCTTCCCGAACAGCACCCAGGCGGTCGCTCTGACGGACATGCTCGGGAGCTTCTGCGATCTCTACAACGCCTGCCTCCAGCAGCGGATCGAGGCTTATCGGCGGCAGGGCAGGACGCTCAGCTACATCGATCAGGCCAGCGAGTTGAAGGCCGTCCGGCTGATTGACGAGCGGCTGGCGAGCTACAGCTACTCGGCCGACAGCAGGTTGTCCGCCGTCTCGACAGGGCGTTCTTCGGCGGGGTCAGGAAGGGCAAGAGCGGCTTCCTCCGCTTCCGGGCCAAAAGCATGTTCGACAGTGCCGACTTCCGAGCTGGCGATGGAGTGACGATCGGGAAATCCAGGAAGCTCGGCATCGTCGGCATCCCCGGCGAAATCAAGATGCGGTGGCACCGCGAGCTCTCGGCAGAAGCCAGGGTCGCAGCCGCCGTGCTCTCCCGGTCGTGCGGTGAGTGGCATATCTGCTTCTTTGTTGAAACCCCCGACGCTCACGGACCCTACCCAGCCAGGGCTGTAATCGGCATCGATGTCGGCTTGACCAGTCTGATCGCCACGTCGGACGGCGATACCGTGCTGACACCGCAATGGGCCGGCAAGGCATCCAGGAAACAGCGTCGTCTCCAGCGTGCCCTCGGCCGGTGTAGGCGGGGAAGCAGGCGTTGGCTCAAGGCGAGGATGAGGCTTGCCCGGCACAGTGCCCGCGCCGCCAACCAGCGGTGGGACTTTGCCCACAAGCTGTCCGGTATTCTGGTCAGCCGCTACTCTCACCTCGCCTTCGAGAACCTGAACGTCACCAGATTGGCACGTGGTATGCTCGCCCGGTCGGTACTCAATGCCGCGTGGGGCCAGCTGATCTCGTTCACCGATTACAAAGCCGCAAAGGCTGGTGGTCTGGTCACAAAGGTCAACCCATGCGGAACTTCCCAGGAATGCGACGGCTGCGGACGGGTGACACCGAAGACGCTGAGCGACCGCATCCACAACTGCCCCGGTTGCGGGACGGTTGAGGATCGGGACGTTCACGCGGCTAAGGTCATCAAGCATCGGGCATTCCCGTGGTCAAAGAGGCCAGGAGCGGGCCTTGGAGCGTCAAGCCAGCGGGGGGCCGCATAGCTTGCTCCAGAAGCCGTCCGCCTTCAGGCGGCGGAGTGTTCACAGGCGTCAGGAGTCTCGGCCGAGAAGCAGATATGCCACCTGCCACGCGACCGGGAGAGCACGGCGGCTGCGACCCTTGGACACTGCCGGAAGGTCGCGGTGCCACCGTACCTTGAGTTCGCCGATAATGCTGACGATG
>NZ_JCACHA010000386.1:0-2564 GCF_059503625.1 Skermanella sp. | reverse complement strand
CGCTGCCGATCGGCATGGCGATCGTCTTCGACATCCCGCTCGTGCTGCTGTCCATCCAGCTGATGCTCGGCAGGCAGACGGTCTGGCTGCCGAGGAAACTGCTGCGGGGCAGCGTCAGCCGGGAACAGGCGGCACGGATGCTGGACAAGCTGATCCCGCGCCTGCGCCGGCTGGAAGGCGTGCTGCGTCCGCGCATGCTGTGGATGACCAGTCCGGTGGGAGAGCGGCTGATCGGCGCGCTGTGCGTCGCGCTGTGCATCGTCCTGATGACGCCGATTCCCCTGCTGGGATGGTTCCCGGCTATAGCGCTCTGCGTGATTTCGCTGGGACTGGCGGAGCGGGACGGCGTCATGCTGATGGCCGGGTTCGGCATCAGCATCGCGACGGTGTTCGTTTCGGCGGCGATCCTGGCGGGTGTCGCGGAAGCCGGTCAGGCGCTTTTCCCCAACTTCACGTTTTAGCGCCGCCCTGCTGCTTCGTCATCGCCTCCTCGACGTCACCGTTCAGGATTTCCGCGATGACCTGCTGGAGCTGATGGGCCTGGATCGGTTTGTGAAGCAGGCGGGTGTGGTTGGCGTGGGCTTCCCTCAGACGGGCGGGGTCGGTATCTCCGGTCAGGATGATGCCCGGCAGGCCGGCGGTGACCATGGAGCGCGCAAGGGCGACCGCATCGGTGCCGGTGGTCTCGCCCGGCAGCCGGTAATCGGCGATGATCAGCGAGGGCGGAACGGTCTGTTCGCGGATGCAGGTCTCCAGTTCCTCGAGCGACCCCGCCGTCACGACCGACAGCCCCCAGTCCTCCAGCAGCATCACCATGGCGCTCAGGACCGCCGGGTCGTCCTCGACCAGGAGCACGGGCCGGCTGCTCGTGCGGTCGTTCCGGGAGGAGGAGCACGCCTCGGCGCTATCGTCGGGAGCGCGCGGAGCGGCAGCGGCCAGTGGCACCGTGACCGAGAACGCCGACCCTTTGCCAAGCTGGGAACGCACCGCTACCGGGTGTTCCAGCATGTCGGCGATCCGGCGGACGATCGCGAGCCCGAGGCCGAAGCCCCGGCTGCGGTCGCGCTCCGTGTTGCCGACCTGATAGAATTCCTCGAAGATCTGGTGCTGGTGCGAGTCTGGGATGCCTGGGCCGGTGTCGGCGACGACGATCCTGACGTTGTCGCCGCAACGCCTGCATCCCAGCAGGATGCCGCCCTTGGCGGTGTAGGATACCGCGTTGGCGAGGAGGTTGCGAAGGATCCGGACGAGCAATTCGGGATCGGTGGCGACGGTGGCGTTCGTCGGCACGGTCCGGAGCGTCAGCCGCTTCAGCTCCGCCTGGGGCGCGAACTCGGCGTGGAGGCGCTCCAGCATCGGCTTCAGCTGGATCGGCTTGGGAGCCGGCTTGATCAGTGCCGCATCCAGCCGCGACAGGTCGAGCAGGTCGCCCAGCATGCCGTGGACGCTGTCGATCGACGTCTTGACCCGTTCCAGGACCTCCCGTGCCTTGGGGTCGCCGATCCTGCCGTCGAGGACGCCCAGGAACAGGGAAGCCGCCTGGATCGGCTGGCGCATGTCGTGGCTGATGGCGGCGAGGAACTGGGATTTGGCGCGGCTTGCCCGCTCCGCCTCGAACTTGGCGGCCGCCAATTCCTGTTCGGAGCGCTTGAAAGACGATATGTCGGTCGAGATGCCGCAGACGTAATGCTTGCCGTTGCGTTCGTCGCTGACGCGGAACTTGCGGGCAAGGAAGGCATACTCGACACCGTCGACGACGGCTACTTCCTCGAAGGTGTGGAAGCCGCCGGTGTCCAGGACCAGCTGATCGTTCCGGCGGAATATGTCGGCGAATTCCGCCGGAAAATGATCATGGTCAGTCGTGCCGCGCGCTTGGCTGTCCGTTACCTGGAACGTCGCCTCGCAGTGCCGATTGATCTTCACATACCGGCCGGCATCGTCCTTGATATACAGGATCGCGGGGACCTGATCGAAGAAGGCCTTTAGGAAGCGTTCCAGGTTGACATCCTCCGCCGCCCCGGACTCGGCTTTCCCGGCATCCACGGATAATTTCATAAAGGTATCGAGTTCGGCAGGGATGTTGTGCATTTTCGCCCTGTGCCGTGCGATCATTCATCGTCCATGAACATTCGACAACGCGATTCGGCTACATCGGAGTCTTGACGAAAATACGACAGATAGCTCTCTTTGGGTGATTTTATCCGCCGCACTGGGCGCGGTGACGCATCAGGTGATCGGCCAGGACGCAGGCCATCATCGCTTCCCCGACGGGAACGGCGCGGATGCCGACGCAAGGGTCGTGCCGGCCCTTGGTGACGATCTCGGTCTCGTTGCCGTTCATGTCGACGGTCTGCCGGGTGGAGAGGATCGAACTGGTCGGCTTGACCGCGAAGCGTACGACGATGTCCTGACCCGTGGAAATGCCGCCCAATATCCCGCCCGCGTGGTTGGACAGGAAACGTACGCCCCCTGCCGGATCGGCGCGCATTTCATCCGCGTTGTCCTCGCCCGACAGTTCGGCGGCCGCGAATCCGTCGCCGATCTCCACGCCCTTGACGGCGTTG
>NZ_JCACHA010000385.1:0-2584 GCF_059503625.1 Skermanella sp. | reverse complement strand
GTCCATACAACGTTATACGGTTACCGTTGCCGCGCCTTGCGGGCGGCATAGCGGGCGTCACGGGCGGCTTTTTGCTCCGTCAGGGAGGTGACGTCGCGCGCGGCCTGGTCTGCGGCCTTTTGCAAAGCATCCGCTTCCTGCATGGCTTTTTCGGCCTGCTCAGCGGCATGCCGTTCGGCCTCTTGGGCGGCCAGCTGGGCCTTGGCGATCTTCCGCTCGGTGGCCCGGACCTCCCGAGCGATGACTGCGGCCCGTCGGGCTGCTTGCCGTTCGACAACTGCAGGGTCATCCGGCCCCGGCTTCGCGCGGAACTTGTTCAACTGAACCTTTCGGGCTTCCGCAGCGGCGCTCAGCCGTTCGTTAAAACCCTTTTCCTTGATACCGCTCATCTCGTTCAATCCATGTTCTCTGACTTCACCGTTGTCTCAGCAGACTGCGGCGTTGATCGGCCGCCATCGGCCCGAGCCGAATCGGGGGTAAAACCCGTTCCGGTTTAGTCTCTTAGCGCCTTCGTACGCCTCTCGTAAACGGTTTGTCGCGGGAAGCAGACCCTCCAATTCCGCGCCCTCGGCGCCCCGCTCCAGCAGTGAAGCGATGAGAAGAAACTTTGATGCAGAAATGAAGGAGTTGGCGACTTTCGTCTTTTCCCACATAGGTCAGGCGATCTGGCGGGACACTCGGAAAGTTCGAGTGCTTTGGTCGGTTCTGTCAGATCTCAGGGCAGCTTGCCGAAAGCGCCCCTAGTGGATAGGTTCCCGGCCCGATTTTAAGGGATCAAGAGAGTCGCCATGGACTGCCCACACTGCCACTCGTCGTCGACCACCGAGCGGGAGGGGCGAACGGTTCATGGCTTCCGGCGGTTCCGGTGCCGGGGTTGCGGGCGGCGGTTCAACGAGCGGACCGGCACGGCACTCAACCGGGTCCAAGTGCCGACCGACATCATGTTTCTCGTGGTTTTCTGGAGGTTGCGCTACAAGCTGAGCCTGCGCGACTTGGCGGAGATGTTCCTGATCCGCGGCATCGTGTTCACCCACGAGGCGGTGCGGGATTGGGAAGCCAAGTTGGCGCCACTGCTCGCCGAAGGCCTGCGCAAGCGGCGCGCCGGCAAAGCCGGCCGATGCTGGCACGTCGACGAGACCTACCTCAAGGTCGCCGGCGAATGGTGCTATCTGTACCGGGTGATCGATCGCGACGGTAACCTGGTCGACGTCTACCTCAGCGAAAACCGCGACATGGCAGCGGCCAAGGCTTTCCTTCGCTCCGCCAGGTCGGTCACCCAGGTCGAGCCCGAGCAGGTCACCACCGACGGACACACCAGCTATCCCAGGGCCATCGCCGAGGAACTCGGCATGGACGTTGATCACCGCACCAGTCAGTATAAAAACAACGTGATCGAACAGAATCACCGGGGCATAAAAGGACGCTACCGGTCGATGCGCGGGTTCAAGAACTTTGATGCAGCTCATCGCTTCTGCCGCGCCTTCGACGAAGCCCGCAACTTCCCGCGCCCGGCTACCTACATCAACCAGACCATCTCGCTCGCCCGTCGGCGGGTCATCCAGGTGCAGCGCGTGGCCGCGCTGCGGGATCTGATCTCCGCAGCATGATACAGCTTCTGGTAGTCATACGCCTGTCAGATGCGCAACTCGTCCCGAAACCTGACAGAACCATGCTGATGGAGCACGGTCGGTACGACATTGTCCATGGTATCCGTTCAACAGCCGGGATGCGCTATCGGGACAGTACATTGTTGACGGACCTACCATGGCAACACGGCGTGTCGATGGACAGCCATGAGGCGTGAGACTGTTGCTTCACTGACGCTGTAGAGGCGGGCCATCTGCGCGGCGGTTTTCCGGCCAAACAGAACGTTGTCGATGATATCGGCCTGCTGGACGGAGTTGAGCTTGCGCCGGCGACAGGCCCGCCCGGGTTCGCTCACCGATCATGGCCCGCTCGAACTCGAGAAAGGTGCCAATCATCTGCATCATCATAGTCCCAAAGTACCGGGCTGCAGAGCTAAAACAGTCGCCCAACCCGGTACTGCGGGGCTCAGCTATCCTGGAACTCACGCAACCGATGCCAATATTCATCGGCGCCGCCCTCGGGACTTCCCTCTTGTTGCCACAACACGTAGGCACGCTCACGGAGATGCTGGTCGAGAGCACGATCCCAGTATTCGTCCGCTCGTCCTTCCGGACGGCCTTCCTGTTCCCAAAGGAAGTAGGCACGTTTGCGGACAGCCTCTTCCAGGCCGGATTTCGTTTCTGAATCGGTTCTTATTTCGTCCCCGTAGGGCTGCATCGGGCCTCCCCGGCTGAGGTGCATTCGAGCGGTTAAGCTTCCGAGTTCGGCATCGGGGACCAACTGTCCGTGGGCAGCTGCCTCCAATGCCTTGGCCTTGAATTGAGCCTCGGTCGCGGCTCCACCTGATTCGTCGAGCGTGATGGGGTAGGTGTGAATAACCAATCCCTTGCTGTCCAATACGTCCACAAGACGCTTTTCCATAACACTGTTCCTTCTCAAGCCGTGCCGCCCGCGGGCGACGAAATACCGTGTTGCAGCCTAAGTCACGAGAGCCGCA
>NZ_JCACHA010000384.1:0-2585 GCF_059503625.1 Skermanella sp. | reverse complement strand
CCTCAATCTGCCCGTGCTGAAGAACCAGACGCCGTGGCAGGAGATCTACCGCAGCCTCGTCGGCCAGCTTTCCGACGGCGCCTGCCTGGAGCAAGCCGTGAAGTACCAGGACGTCGTTCACACCAGCGGCCTGCCCCGGCACTCCCACTGACCAGAGGCCACTGACGGGTCCAAGGCGTACGCCTCAGCGCTTGAGGCTGTAGAGCGTGGCGATCAGCATGCGGATATTCTCCTGGATCGCCCGCTCGGTCGCTACCTGTATGCGCTCGGTCGGGTTGAAGTACTCACTGGACGATGCGGTTCCGGTCGATGTCAGGGTGCGGGAGAAGACCCTGTCGCCGCTGCCCGGCTCGGTGACCAGCCAGCGCATGTCGACCGTCGTCGTCACGTTCAGCCCCATCAGGATTTCCTGGGTTCCGGTGGAACCCAGAATCACCTCGGCATCGATCCGAAAGTCGGGTTGCCCACGCGCCAGGGCGCCGCGTACGGCCAGCGAGTTGATGATGGCTTCCCGCAGGTCGAGGTCCGATATCCGGATGTCGTTGAGGAAGCCAGAAGCCTCGCCACCCTCGACACTGCCGACTTCGACCGACAGTTCCTTGCCGGTGGTTCCCTCGATCGGCGCCTCGGCGGGAACGATCATGTTGAACATGTGGACGGGAGCTTGGCAGGCAGCCAGCGGCAGGACCAGGGCGCCCGCCAGAAACACGGTCACGGCACGTATCAAGAAAGGCCTCTAGCAGAGCGGATCGAAGCGGGTCGAGCGCGGAGATCAGCGTCCCTGGGTGTAGTCGCGCACGGTGCGCCATGCGCAGATGCCGGCGAACCAGGCCGAAGAAACGATCCAAGGCACCATCAGGACCAGCGGAGTTTCCGGCTGCTGCAACACCAGCATCAGGCTGCTGATCATCCAGACGGCGGTCATGGCGATGTTCATCGGCATCAGGTGCGGTACGCGGAAGGGATGGACGAACTTGGCCGTCGTGAAGGTCATCACCGCGAAGATGGCGATCAGCGCGAAGGTAACCCCCGGCTCCAGGTCCAGCACATAAAGATAGAGCGCCACGACGTTCCAGACAGCTGGGAAGCCGACGAAGTAGTTGTCGTTGCTCTTCATGTTTACGTTGCAGAAACAATAGAGAGCCGACAACAGGATGAAGGCGACAGCCACCAACTCCAGCGGGCCCGGCAGCGGAATAAACTTATAGATGAAAATCGCCGGGATGAAGACGTACGTAAGATAGTCAATGACCAGATCCAGGGTAGCCCCGTCGAAATTGGGCAGAACCGTCTTGACGGAGAACTTGCGGGCCAGCGTGCCGTCGACCCCGTCCACCAGAAGTGCTGCACCCAGCCACATCAGGCAGCCCTTGGCGTTGTTGTCGACCAGCGCCAGCAAGGCCATCAACCCGAGCACCACCCCGCTGGCCGTGACGGCATGCACCACCCAGGCCGCTACCTTCTGGATCTGGGAATAGGGCTCGGTCAATTGGGTCATCCTGGAAGTCATCTCCGCCTACAATACTCCGCCCCGGCCGCTAGCCAGGCGCTTCTCTGTGTTCAAGCCTGCGAGCCCAGGGTCTTGGGGAACATCGTCTTCAGGAACATCGGCATGGCCCACCCCGGAACATGCAGCATGGCACTTATGTTCATCCATAACCCGATAATTCAACGATCGGCACGCTAAAGTCACCGGCGTGCTTGAGCTTGGCACGGCTTCTTCCCGCAGCATACTTTGTCTGTTCCTGCCCCGTACTCCATTAGCCTTTCGGAGGGGGAAACTCAACAAGCGGGAAGGACAGGGCCGGAATGCGGAGGATTACCCAGGATTATCTTTTTCCGAACAGACGCTGAAGCAGCCCGCCCTGCCGCTGGCGTTCGGCATCCTTGTACTCCAGCCATTCGTCGACCAATTCGGCCGCCTGCCAGTTGCCGAAGTAACGGACGCAGTCGACGCCCGACATCAGCCTGACCTTCTGTTCGCCGAGCCGTTCCAGACGATCGCGGAGCCTTTCCCGGTCATCGTCGGTCAGGACGGCCTGTCCAAAGCGTGGACGCATCATCACTCCCTTGCAAGAGGGGCAGAATGCCATCGCTTGCGGCGATTCGATGCATCGCAAAGGTATTAGTGAACCATGACGCTACATCCTCAGGCCGCTGCGGCCGCTGCCAGACGCAGGTCGGCGACGAAGCGCTCGTACTCCGCCGCCTTGCGCTCCGGGTCCGGCAGCCGCAGCAGGAACGAGGGGTGTACCGTCAGCACCACCCGATAGTCGCTGCCCGTCGCCAGCACGGCGCCCCGCTCCCGCATGACCGTCACCGGACGCCGCAGCAGGGACCGCCCGGCGGTGGCGCCCAGCGCCACGATCAGCCTAGGACGTACGGTGGAGATCTCTTTCGTCAGCCACCACCGGCAATGCTCGATTTCCCCCGCGTCGGGGCTCTGGTGGATGCGCCACTTGCCGCGCGGCGTGAACTTGAAGTGCTTCACCGCATTGGTGACGTAGCACTCCGACCGCCCGATGCCGGCGTCCTTCATCGCCCTGTCGAGCAACTGCCCGGCGGGACCGACGAAGGCCCGGCCA
>NZ_JCACHA010000383.1:0-2590 GCF_059503625.1 Skermanella sp. | reverse complement strand
CCCATGGCTGTTACACGGTCTGGCGCTGCGATCCCGCGCAATGCGCGATTCAGCCGCCCAGGCCTAGCCGGACGCTTGGCGTGCGCCGGCAAGGAGCTTTGGAAGCGGCGCACTATACACATGAGCACCCTTTCGGCAAGAAAATAACGGATGCCTGTGCAAGGCGCCGCGCGGGGAACGATTAGGCGGCTCGATTAATGGCGTAGCGAAGTGCAGTGCAGCATACCGGAGCGGCCTTGTCGTGCGGCGCCTCGCTTCCGCCCGCCCTTGACTTCGCTTTTGCAGGCGGTATGACTATCGGCCATTTTGGCGGCCTGCGACGGCGCCGGTCCATTGGTCCGTTATACGGCCAGACAGTTGATAGGTAGGGTGATGACACGCGCATTCGTCTTTCCGGGACAGGGTAGCCAGGCGGTAGGCATGGGCCGGGATCTGGCCGGCGCCTTCGAGATCGCCCGCCATACCTTTCAGGAGGTGGACGAGGCGCTTCAGCAGAACCTCAGCCGGCTGATGTTCGAAGGGCCGGAGTCTGACCTGACCCTGACCGAAAACGCCCAGCCGGCCCTGATGGCGGTGAGCATCGCCGTGCTCCGGGTGCTCCAGCAGGAAGGCGGCGTCGAGATCCACAAGACGGCCAGCTTCGTAGCTGGCCACTCCCTCGGCGAATACTCCGCCCTCGCCGCCGCCGGCACGTTCAGCCTGCCCGACACCGCGCGTCTCCTGAAGCTGCGCGGCCAAGCCATGCAGAAGGCGGTTCCGGTCGGGGAGGGCGCCATGGCGGCCTTGCTCGGGCTCGATCTGGCCGTGGCGCAGGAAGTCGCCGCCGAAGCGGCGGAAGGTGAAATCTGCTCCGCCGCCAACGACAACGCCCCTGGGCAGGTCGTGGTCAGCGGCCACCGCGCCGCCGTCGAGCGCGCGATCGCGCTGGCGCCGTCGCGCGGCGGCAAGCGCGGCATCCTCTTGCCGGTCAGCGCTCCCTTCCATTGCGAGCTGATGGCGCCCGCCGCCGAGGCGATGGCGAAGGCGCTCGCCAATGTCGATCTGCGCAGCCCCCTGGTCCCGGTCGTCGCCAACGTGACGGCCCAGGCCGTCGTGGCTCCCGACGAGATCCGCCGCCTGCTGGTCGAACAGGTCACCGGCCTCGTGCGCTGGCGCGAGTGCGTCCTGTTCATGAAGGAACAGGGTGTGGACAGCCTGGTCGAACTCGGCTCCGGCAAGGTGCTGAGCGGTCTCGCCAAGCGGATCGACAAGGAGGTTTCCGGCCAGTCTATCCAGGGACCGGCCGACATCGAAGCCTTCCTCAAGACACTTTGATCTGCCGCTCCGCATAATTCACCAAACCTGCCGGAAAATGCCCGGCGGCTAGCTTCGAGGCCCAAGATGTTCGATTTGACCGGCAGATCCGCTCTCGTCACCGGGGCCTCCGGCGGCATCGGCGCGGCGATCGCCCGTGCCCTCCATGCCCAGGGCGCCAAGGTGGCCCTGTCCGGTACCAAGGTCGAGGCGCTTGAGGCGCTGGCCGCCGAACTTGGCGACCGTGCTTTCGTGACGCCCGCCAACCTCAGCGACACCGCCGCCACCGAGGGCCTCATCAAGAGCGCCGAGGCGGCGATGGGGCAGGTCGACATCCTTGTCAACAACGCCGGACTGACCCGCGACGGGCTGGCCATGCGGATGAAGGACGAGGACTGGCAGCTTGTGCTCGACGTCAACCTGACGGCTGGCTTCCGCCTGTCCCGCGCGGTGCTGCGCGGCATGATGAAGCGCCGCTGGGGCCGCATCATAGGCATCACGTCCATCGTCGGGGTGACCGGCAATCCTGGGCAGGCCAACTATGCCGCGTCCAAGGCCGGCATGATCGGCATGTCCAAGGCGCTCGCCGCCGAGGTCGCCTCGCGCAACATCACCGTCAACTGCGTGGCGCCGGGCTTCATCGCCACCGCCATGACGGATGTCCTGCCCGACGAGCAGAAGGGCAAGCTGACCGCCGCCGTTCCTGCCGGACGACTCGGCGATCCAAAGGATATCGCCGCCGGTGTGGTTTACCTCGCCAGCGAACAGGCAGGCTACGTCACGGGGCAGACATTGCATATCAACGGCGGCATGGCCATGATCTAGGGCAGGCTATCGGCGGCCGTTGAACGGTTGTGTGCGGGGGTGCTGGTCAACCCCGTTCAAGTGTGTTATGTGACGGCTCTTTTCATGGGGCCGACACTAACGGGTTGGGCCGATAATCTCTGGTGTCCAGACGTCGGGGCTCACCCCAATCAAACGAAAGATTCGGGAAGGTTTGTAAAGATGAGTGACATCGCCGAGCGCGTTAAGAAGATCGTCATCGAGCATCTTGGTGTCGAAGAAGCCAAAGTGACCGAGAATGCCAGCTTTATCGACGATCTGGGCGCCGACAGCCTCGATACGGTCGAGCTGGTAATGGCGTTCGAAGAGGAATTCGGGTGCGAAATTCCTGACGACGCCGCTGAAAAGATCCTGACCGTCAAGGACGCGATCGACTTCATCAAGGCGAACTCCGCGGCCTGACGGTCCGGTGCGCCTAGGGGGCGGCCAGGTCGACGACCTGGCCGGCCAATCC
>NZ_JCACHA010000382.1:0-2600 GCF_059503625.1 Skermanella sp. | reverse complement strand
GATCTGGATCATCAGGCGAAACTGGCTGCCTTTGGCTACAACACCATAATGCCGCAGACTCTTACTCTATCACTCTCAGTCTGCGGTTCAGCGCCTCGTCCATGGAGAAGCCTTCGGCCTGTAAGCGCCACAATGAATCGAAGGTGCCACCGCGCCTGCGTAGGTCGGCTGGGTGGCCATCCTCGACGATGTGCCCATTCATGAGCACAATGATGCGGTCGAAACCTGACAGCGTGGACAGACGGTGTGCCACCGCTAGTACCGTGCGGCCATGCATCAGGTCACGCAACGCGCGCTGGATCTCGATTTCGCTCCCGGTGTCCAGAGCCGAAGTCGCCTCGTCGAGGATTAGGATGGGCGCGTTCTTCAGAAAGGCCCGCGCGATGCCGATGCGCTGGCGCTGACCACCTGATAACTTGACACCGCGCTCGCCCACGTGCGTGTTGTAACCTTGTTGCAGGTCGCAGATGAAGTCGTGGCAGTAGGCGGCGCGCGCCGCAGCGATCACCTCCTCATCCGATGCGTCCGGACGGCCGTAGCGGATGTTGTCCATGACAGAGCGATGAAACAGCGAGATTTCCTGTGGCACCACGGCGATGGCGTTGCGCAGGCTGTCCTGGTTGACGCTTGCCACACACTGGCCGTCGATCAGGATGGCGCCACCCTGCACGTCATCGAAGCGCTGGAGCAGGCTGACCAGCGTCGATTTGCCGGCCCCCGATGGGCCAATTAGGCCAATACGTTGCCCGGCCGGTATGTGCAGCGTGAAATCGCGGAATACCTGCCGCCCGTCGGCATAGGAAAAGCGCACGCCCTCAAAATCGATTGTGCCTCCCAGCCCGATCAGCGAATGCGCGCCAGGCCTGTCGCTGACGGTGTGCGGCGGGGCTATCACCCGCAGCGTCTCGGCGATCAAGCCGAAGTGCTGCGTCGTGCCGACAAGCGCGAAGGCCAGGTCACGTGAGCCATGTAGGATGCGGAAAGTCAACGCGCTGACCAGCACCACGTCACCTGGCGTGATCCGCCCCTCGGTCCACGCCCACACCGCCCATATCAGCATGGCGCCAGACATCACCCACAGGCAGACGTCGTGCAGCACGCGTGTCTTCTCCAGGTACATCCAACTGCGGCGGTGGGCGTCGGCCTCGCAGCCGAAACGTTTGGCGAGCCGCCGGTTCTCGATGCGCCGCGCCGAGAAGGCCTTCACCACCCAAATGTTCGACACCACGTCCACCAGTTCGCCGCCAGCGATGGAAGCTTGGTCTGCGAAGGCGCGGTGCAGCGGTCTGCCGCGCACACCGACGAACGCAATGCCGCTGGCAATCATCCCGGTGAAAACCACCAGTGTCATTGCCATGCGCCAGTCCACTGTGGTTAGCACCAGCACAGCGCCTAGAAAATCGATGCAGGGTGGCAGGATGTTCCAAACGAAGGTTCCGATAAGGGCACCCGCCGCGCTGGCCGTGGCAGTAATGCGATTGCCGAGAGATCCTGCGAAATGTTCCGCAAAATAATGCATGGGATGGCCAGTCAGGTGCTGGAACAGGTCGAGGCGAATGTTGACACCCACTCCCACCACAGTCCGGCAGCCGAGCCAGCCACCCAGGCGCCAAAGCACGTTCTCGACACCAATCAGCGCAATGAACAATCCAAGCGGCCACCACACGGCGGCGGTGCTACGCTCCGGCGCCGCCATGGCGTCCACCAGCAGCTTCATGCCGTATTGCACAGCGACGGCACAGGCTGCAGCCCCTGACACCAGCACCAGCAGCCCGGTGAAGTGCCAGGGCCAATGCCCGACATAGCGAAGGAAGAACAAGAGGGGGCGTTGCGGAAATCGCGGATCGGCAGGTATATCGGAAGACATTGGCGCAATTCCTCGGCTTAGTCAGGCGACAGCGATCAGGTCGAGGTGTCGGCCGAAGGGATGCCGGTAGGTCAAGCACTCGAAGCGGCCAAGGAAGTTGTTTTAGAATAAAGTCGGCGTGAGCATTCGTCTTCCTTCCGCATTGTGTCTGTTGAACTGTTGGAGTTGGTTTGCAGTCTATGCGGGCGTGTGCACCAGCTTTGATACGCAGTTGGATGCAACATCTACCGTTGCAGGGCGAACGAGGCGCCTTGTCAAAAAATTCCGGAAGGCCGGCTATAAAATTGAGAAAACTGAAAATTTGTTCGTAGTGGCCGACCAGATATTCTAAAGAGGCATGAAATCAGTAGTTTAAGCCGAGTGGCTACAGCGCCGTGCGCTAAATCTAAAGCGCCTGTACCCGTGTCCCGTATCGTTGGCCGATATCACGCTCCAAAGCGATCAAGATTTAACGCAAACCGCTGTAGTTCCTGCCCCAAGTTGAGGGGCAGGTAACGAAGGGTGGTGCGGCGAGCCGTCTTGGGCTGGACGAAAGCCTTCACCTGATCATGTCATTCTGCTTTTCGAGGAACGTTACTTACCGCACATTGAGGTCGTTGTGTCCAAAGGCGACCTTGGGCTCAACGACGCCATTGACTTCCGCCATTTCTCGCGCTGATCGCGTCAAAACCTTGTGGCACTTCTCGGTCTCCTCGATCCGCTTGAACAGGGCCAGCGCCTGGCCGACGACCTG
>NZ_JCACHA010000381.1:0-2614 GCF_059503625.1 Skermanella sp. | reverse complement strand
CAATTGAACGGCCGCCCCTCGGGGCGGCCTTTCTGCTTTGGGGCCCGCAGCATTTTCGACCATGCCCTGTTGATCACCTGGGACGCTCGTCAGATTTTCGTGTCTCGTCTTGAAAGAGGACCTGATGCCGTTGCGGAAGATCACGGTTCATCTCACCGGTGATCCATCGGATCAGATGGCGCTGAAGAGTGCGTTCCAGATCGCAGAAAGATTCCAATGCCACCTCGATGCGCTTTTTGTTTGCTCGGACGAGACGGAAGAACCCCTTCCCTCCGACGGACCAGGCTTGCTCGCGGATGCCCTGATATCAGACGGATGGGACGATAGCGAACCGCGTTACCGTCTGACCAGGCGCTATTTCCATGCGGCCTGCGCCGACGCCGGTATCCGGGAAGCCGAAACCCACGTGCCCGGTGGTGATCCGACCGCCCGGCTCCGGAAGGTGGTTGGCCCTCCGGAGGCCGTCGCCATCGAGGCCCGCGCGTCCGACCTCGTCGTGTTTGCTCATCATGGTCCGAGTGCCAATGCCAATGCGGTGGAAGCCCGACGGGCCGTCGTTTCGATCGCCGGGAGGCCGATGTTGCTCTGCCCGCCGCTCTTGAGCGAAGGAATGGGTGACGTGGTCGCGGTGGCCTGGAATGGCACCGAACACGCCACACGGGCGATCGCCGGAGCCTTGCCGTTCCTGTACGTTGCTCGAGAAGTCCATATCATGACAATCAGTGTCCATCAGCCAAACACCGGCCTCGACCATGGCCGATGCGATCTGATGGTCGAGTACCTGAGACTTCACGGCATCAAGGCCAGGGATGCGGAGGTGGTGCAAGCGGGAAGCTCGGTTGCCGCGACCCTTCTTGCGGCGGCTGAACAGGTCCATGCCGATCTGCTGGTCATGGGGTGCTCGGGCAGAGGGCGGCTGAGCGAGTTTGTTCTCGGCAATGTGTCACGTGACATCATTGCTCAGGCCAGGCTGCCGCTGCTGGTTGCCTATTGACCAAATCCTGGCGAACATGAAATCACACCGGGAGAACGGGTGTCGTTCACGTATCAGTGGCATGGGTCGAAGGTTCAGGAATCCTTCAGGGCCCCACAGCTTGCCTGACGCCGCGATGATGCCGCCTTTTTCCGGCACTGGCCGGACAGGAACCGGGAACGCCGGTCGATGATCTTCTGTTGGAGCGCAAACCAGACTCATGTCGAACGGAGACACGCTGTGTTACTGAGATCAATGCTGATCGCCACTACCCTGGTAACCACCGTAGCAGCATCCGGCTACGCGCAAGTGGCTCCGGATATGGGAGGCCGAAAGCCGGTTGACCAGAAGGAAGGCGTCCAGACACCTGAAACCCTTGGTGCCGGGCGCTCCATGGCTGGTCCGGAAGGCACCGAGCAGGCGAGACCGGCCGATCCGCATGTTCAGGCACAGGGAGCGCACCAGCCTGCCATTGGAAAGGAAGGCGATACTGCCGCAACCAACGTCAAGCCGCCGCCCGGATCCAGCGCCCAACCTAGTGGGGACGGTAATACCAGCAGGCCCAACACCGAGCAGGCTACACCGACGAACACAACCGATGCCCAGTCACCAACCAATTCCCGGGCCGGCGGCGGGCTCGCCGGCAATCAGGTGCTGGTCGAAGATTTGTCGGAGATGAGCGTCAACCTTGTCGACAAGGAAGATTTTGGGAAGGTCGCCGGCACCGTGCTCAACCTTCAGACCGGCCAGGTCGAGAAGCTGTTGATCAGCACGGGTGGCCTTCTCGGCGTCATCGGGGATGCTCTCTATGAGGTGCCGTGGAGCAAAGTGGCTGAGATCAACAAGGGCGGCAAGGAAATCCGCATCAATGCGAAACAGGCCGAGATCCAGCCCGGAAGCGAAGACCAGGCCCGGCAGAATGATTGAGGGGCACCTAGTCCGAAATGCACGGTACGGCGCTGACCAAGATGATCGCCGAGAATGGGGCGTGCCTGCTGACGGTAACCGTGAACCAAAGGACCGGCAGCAACTGGGTGCACATGTTCATGAATCCGACCGGCATTTCCATCAATCCGGCCACCTGCGACTCAACCGTAGCAGGCACTTCGCAAGGGCGACGGCGCTGCCGGAAGGGGCGGTGCACCACGAGCCGGTTTTCGCAGGGAGTCGCCCTGGAGTTCAATCCGATAGGCGATGTGAACAATGCGGTCGAGTATCGCCTCGGTATAAGTGGAACCCCAATCGCCCGATGCCGGCTGGACAGGGGGATTTGGGAGGCCAAAATGATCGAGCCGCGGTCATGGCGGTCATCGACAATCTCCATCAGATCCCGCCGCTGAGTCGCGGTCAGTTCGCTCATCATCCCGTCATCGAGGATCAGGAGATTGACCCTGGCAAGCCGCCGCATCAGTGCGCCAGCTTCTGGGTTTTGAACACCGCCACGAACTTCCGGCGCGCATGCGCCAGACAGAAGGCGAGCCGGATCGGTGCCCCTGTCCGGTGACGGACAAGCTTCTTGTACGCCGCGTAGCCGTCGACCTGGAGGATACCGGAGAACGACACCAGCTGGGCTTCGAGCGCCGCCGTGCCGCTTTTCCGAAGGGTACCGTCGCTATGCGGCTGCGCGAGGAGTTCGACTCC
>NZ_JCACHA010000380.1:0-2614 GCF_059503625.1 Skermanella sp. | reverse complement strand
CGGACTGCTTCAGATCGATTCCGTCAGCGTGCTGGTGCGGGCGCACTACATGCCGCTGTTCTCGCGCCTTGGGTCCTACCCGGTGGGCGTGCTGGACGAAGCGGCCTGGGGCGGCAAGCCGACGCTGTTCGAATACTGGGCGCACGAAGCGTCGCTCCTGCCGCTCGACCTGCACCCGCTGCTGCGCTGGCGGATGGCGCGGGCGGCAGCGGGGCAGGGGGTCTACGGCCGGCTTGGAACCATCGCGCGGGAGCGGCCGGACTTCGTCGCGGCGACGCTGGCCGCAGTCCGGGATCGGGGACCTCTCGCCGCATCGGACTTCGAGGGCAGCAAGGGCAACGGTTCGTGGTGGGGCTGGAGCGACGTCAAATGCGCGCTCGAATACCTGTTCTGGGCGGGGATGCTCACGACCCGGACGCGCCGGGGGTTCGAGCGGCTGTACGACCTGCCGGAGCGGGCGCTGCCGGCCAAGATCCTGAACCTGCCGACGCCCGACGAAGCGGACGCGCACCGGGAATTGCTGGCACTGTCCGCCCGCGCCCACGGCATCGGCACCGCCAACGATTTGCGCGATTACTTCCGGCTGGACGCCGCCGACGTGAAACCCCGGATCGCCGAGCTGGTGGAGGAGGGGACCCTGCTGCCGGTCGAGGTCGAGGGCTGGAAGCAGCAAGGGTATCTGCACCGGGACGCCCGGCGGCCCCGGCGGATCGACGCCGCGGCGCTGCTGTCGCCGTTCGACCCGCTGGTGTGGGAGCGGTCAAGGTCGGAACGGCTGTTCGACTTCCGCTACCGGCTGGAGATATATACGCCGGTCGAGAAGCGCCAGCACGGCTACTACGTATTGCCGTTCCTGCTGGGCGACCGGCTGGCCGCCCGCGTCGACCTGAAGGCGGAGCGGGCGACCGGAACGCTGCATGTGCTGGCAGTCCATGCCGAACCGCACGCGCCGGCGCATACCGCCGAGGCGCTTCTGGCGGAACTTCGGCATATGGCGGACTGGCTGCTGCTGGAGCGGATGAGCATCGCGGACCATGGCGATCTGGCTCCGGCGTTGCGGCAGGCAGAGATGTCGGGCGCAAGCGGCAATTAAGCTCGGCCTTTCCGGGACGTTAGACGTCGGGCCTCTTCAGCCCGACATATTTGCTTGAAAGCAGCCAGTATAATCCAATCGATAGTTCGGTTTTGCATAAAATAATCATACTTCCGCAAGTAGCTGTGTGGTGGTTCACAGATCTCGATGGCTGGACAGGGTACCGTCGACATCGTCGAAGCTAAGTGATTCGGTCGGTCGAGCCGGAAAGAGGGGTAAGCGGTGCTTCACCTAACGAGAATCCTCTACCAGCCACGCACATGATCTCTACCACTTTCGCAGGTATTCTCAATTTTAATTGCCTTTTTAATGTGTTGTCGGCGTATGGGGTTTTCGTGGCTGCAATTCGATGGAAATACCATCCGTTGTGGTGCGCCTTACTGCCAAACGGTTACTCGCCATAAGCTGCTTTGCATTTTTTCGCTGATCTCACGACGTTTACTGTCAAGTCCTATTCCAGCTTCATGCGTCGCAGGCAAGTTTCGGGCAATGGTAACGGCAACCATCCTTACAGGGCATTTCTGCTTATGAGGACTATCATTCAAACCAACGAGAAGCAGCTTGCCCATTATGCTGCCGTTTTGTGGCAGCGTAAGTTTCTGATCGCCCTGTTTGTTGTTGTCTCGATCGGCTTGGGCTATTGGGGCGTCAGGCAAGTGACCCCGCTCTACACGGCGGAAGCCGTGGTGGCCTTGAAGACGCGTCCCCAGACGCTGATCGACAACGCAGCACCCGCAGCCATCGCGCGTCCCGACATCGCAAGCGTCAAGACCGAAGCGGAATCGGTGCGCTCGACCCTCCTGATCGGTCAGGTCGTCGATCAGCTGAACCTGGTCGCCGACCCCGAATTCAACCTCGCCATCGCCGAGGAATTGTCGCTGCGCGACCGTGTCAGGCTGATCATGAACGGGGCCTACGCACTGGCCGCGGATGGGCTGAAGCAGGTCGGCATCGAGTTGCCCGCTCCGGAGCCCGATCCCGAAGCCGATCCGCGCAGCGCCGTCATCAACACCATCGCACGGCAGCTTCAGGTCAGCAGCGCTCCCGACGCCTATACCATCCGCATCCAGTTCGTATCGGAAGTGCCGGAGAAAGCGGCGCTCATCGTAAACCAGCTGGTCGATCGTTATCTGGCGAACCAGGTCGCCGAAAACCAGAAGGAAGCCAGCCAGGCCATGGTCTGGCTGGAGCAGCGCGTCAACGGCGTGCGCGCCGAGCTGGATCAGGCAACGGCGGCGCTGGCCGATTTCCGGACGAAGAACAACCTCGTCCCGGTCGGGCCGCAGGCTCAGCTCGCGACCCAGCGCATCATCGCGCTCAACACCGAACTCGGCACGCTCAAGGTCGCCCGGCTGGAAGCAGAAGCGCAGCTGGCCCAGGTCAAGCAGCTTCAGGCATCGGGCCGCACCGACAGCATGGAGATCGTCACCCGCAACCCGACGATCCAGATCCTGCGCCAGCAGGAAGCGGATCTGGCGGCCCAGGTCGCCAACCTGTCCCAGTCGCTGGGCGCCCGCCACC
>NZ_JCACHA010000379.1:0-2615 GCF_059503625.1 Skermanella sp. | reverse complement strand
AACTCTCTTACGCCGGTCCGGCGTCTCTTCGGATACCTGCCGGGATGCACACTCAGACTGTTTTCGCGGCTCCCTTACAGTCGGAAGTAGACAATAACAGGGAAGGCGGACATGGCGACTTTTACCGGAACGGCAGATACCGACGGCATTCAGGGCACGGCCGACGATGACAAAATCGACACTTTAGGCGGCGGCGACATCGTGTTCGCGGATGCGGGTAACGACACGGTATTTGGTGGCACTGGTGAAGACTATATTTTCGGCCAAGCCGGTGATGACAGGATCGACGGCGGAGCTGAAAGCGACGTGCTCGATGGCGGTGCCGGAGACGATGATCTTACCGGCGGCGGGGACATGGACTTCATCGGCGGCGGCGACGGCAGCGATACGGCCCATGGCGGCTGGGGCGACGACACGATCGGCGGCGGTGCAGGCCGTGACCGCCTGTTTGGTGAGGCCGGTGCCGATATCCTGAACGGCGAAGCCGGCAACGACAGCCTCTTCGGCGGTTCGGGTGACGACAACCTCCTGGGCGGCGACGGCAACGATAATCTCTATGCCGGTGCCGGTCAGGATCGCCTGTCCGGAGGGGCGGGCGCAGATAATCTTTACGGCAGCGACGGGTCGGACATCCTGACCGGCGGAATCGGGGACGACCTTCATGGAGAGGCCGGTGACGACCTGCTGATCTGGAGCACCGAGCAGTACGTGCTCGGCGCGGACGGCGAAGGTCCCGACACAGTGATCTCCGGCGGAACGGGCTACGATACGCTCCGGATCGATGTCGATCTGCTGTATTATGCAAGCTTCGCCGGGAGCGATGCGCCTGGACCCTTTACCTCGAACATCAATTTCTATCACAGCATCTACGGCGGCGGAGATACCTTCATCAGGCTGGGCGACTCGACGCCTGAAGACGTGCCCGGCCTGGACGTCTCACTTGACGGTATCGAGCGGGTCGAGGCGAGTGGGCTCGGCAGCCTGAACTACTATAACAATGCCTATCCGGGCGATCCGTATTCCGGGCCATTGAACATTACCGTCGTGGGAACCGTCCACGATGACAGCTTGTCCGGCGGCTATGGCGAGGAGGTGCTGATCGGCGGTGGAGGCCAGGACACCTTATCCGGCGGCATCGACGCCGATGTGTTCGTCTATGCGTTCCGGACCGGAGCGTCGGCGACGGGCGGAGTTGACGCCTTCGGCACCGATGGCAACGACATCGTCTTCGACTTCAGTGCCGATGAGCGCGACGTCATGAGGCTGGACGCCGCGACGGACCTGACGGCCGCCGAGGCCAGCGGGATCGGCAGCGATCCGGGCGAAATCCTGATAACGCAGACCGCCGAAAATGCCGTGCTGACCTTCGTCGGCAACGGCGCCACAATTCAGTTCGATAGTTTCGGGGTCAATCAGATCGGCGCCATCGGCGGCGACACTCTTCAGGCGCTTGAGGCCAAACTGATCGGCATTGCCGGCGATAGCTCCTACGATCCCTTCCAGTTCGTCTGATCGACGAAGGCCCGGAAGGATCGCCTCACGACTTCCGGGTCCAGTCCCTTGGCGATGACCACGATGCGGGTCCCGACGATCCCGTCCGGCCATTCGTCCAAATGCACGGGCTTGTGGATGAGGTGCTGAACACCCTGGACGACGACCGGCGTATCGACGCCCTGGATCGACAGCAGCCCCTTCAGCCGAAGGACTTCCGTGCCGTGGCGGTTGAGCAGCATCGACAGCCAGAGCCCGAAGCGTGCCCAGTCGAGGGGAGCATCGGATGTCAGGACGAAGGCCCTGATATCGCCGTGGCGGTTTACGTCGTGACGGTGATGGTCATGACGATGCGCTTCGGCAGCCAGCCAGCGTGCCACTTCGCCCGCTCTGGCGATCGGATCGTGGATGTCGCTGACGAACAGGGCCGCGTCCGGTATCCGGACGTCGTCCAGCGGCAGGATATCGGCGGCCGGGTTCAGGCCGGCCAGCCTGTGCCGGAGGGCAGTTATCGTTTCCTCATCGGCCAGATCCGTCTTGGACATCACGAGCCGGTCGGCGACGGCGGCCTGACGCACGGATTCGGGGAACCTGTCCAGGTTCTCGGCCCCGTTGACCGCATCCACCACCGTCACGATGTTGCCCATCCGGAACTGATGGCGGAGAGCGGGGTCTGCGACCAGGGTGGCGACGATGGGGCCGGGATCGGCCAGCCCCGTCGTTTCCAGGATCAGCCGGCTGAACGGCGGCACCTGCCCGGCGGCGCGGCGTTCATGGAGATCCAGGAGCGAGTCCTTCAGATCGCCGCGAATGGTGCAGCAGATGCAGCCGCTCTTCAGCAGCACCACGTCGTCATCGACTTCCTCGACCAGGAAATGGTCGATCCCGACTTCGCCGAACTCGTTGATCAGGACAGCCGCGTCCCGTAGGTCGGGCAGAGCCAGCAGCCGCTTGAGCAGCGAGGTCTTTCCGGAACCGAGGAAGCCGGTCAGGATGTTGACCGTCACCGGCGGCAACGGAGTTTCCGCGGTCATGGTTTCACTCACGGCCGCCAGCACCGCACCGGGCTTCCATCGCTTCGATCACCGCGGGATCGAGCGGATCGCAGACCCGCCCGGTCAGTT
>NZ_JCACHA010000378.1:0-28071 GCF_059503625.1 Skermanella sp. | reverse complement strand
CCCCTCCGGTCCAAACCCATACCTCAGGGCGGACCACTTCAAAGGGGGAGGATCAGGTCCACCTGCTTGACCGCGTGCTTGGTCACCAGACCGCGCGCCTGAGCCAGGGCCTGGCCGATCATCGCCACAGCGAGCGATGCCGCCGCCATCACCCCAAGCGTGGCGCCGGCCAAGGCGTCGATCCGCTTGGTATGCAGGTCAGGCCCATACAACTCGCCGAGGAACGACCGCACTTCGCCCAGACGCCCGCCTCAATGCTCCAGCCCTGATTGAGCCGAAACTCATACAAAACCCACGCGAATTGCGCCTATGCCCACGAGGGAAAAATGAGGGGATTCGTGAGGCTGCTGGCAGAACCATATTCGGCAGTGGCCACGCCTTTCCGATCTCAACATGCTGGTCCTGGGTGAGATCTGGGTTTGTGTTACGAAACCTGCTACTACATTCGTAGTGGACGCAAGTGTTGTACCTTAAAGCAAATCTAGTATCAGTACTCGGCCACTATTCTATAGCTTTGCCGATTTTCTATTGACCATTATTCGACCGGTGCGATCGCCGTCTTGCCAGGAGTTGGCAAGACAGCAAGAGGCGGCACTTCGGGCGGCCTCGACCTTCGAAGGCCAGCATTTCACCGCAGAGGTGATCCTCTAAATGGCCCGGTGATGCCTCAACTTCCCTATTAGGAGACCTGTGCGCGGATGGCGCTTGAGGCACTGTATGGCCGAGCGCGACCATTGAGTTCAACGGATCGACACTGACGGGAGCTACACTCGGTCTGGCTATGAGTTCATGCTGATGCCATCGTTAGACACATGAAGACTAACGGAAATCTTGCTTGCAGGTTGGTTGACCACAGAAGTGTGCTGCTGTTCGGATGCGAACCATGCGATGGTAGATTTCAATCCGGTATTGAGTGGAATGCGCGGCGACCAGCCTAGAAGCCTGTTAGCGCGGGCAATACTCGGTCGACGCCTGCGCGGATCATCCACCGGCAAGGGGCAGTACACCGTCGACGAACGTGAATTTGTCAAGGCGATGATTTGTTCCACCAATTTCGAAATCGTCACCTCTGCGGGGTTGCCAAGGTTGATCGGTCCGTCCAGAGGCGCCTCACATGCGCCAAGCCGCAACAACCCATCCACCAGATCATCAGCGTAGCAGAAGGACCGGGTTTGCGTGCCGTCGCCGTAAACAGTGATCGGACTGTCGGCCAGCGCTTGGCTGATGGCATTTGACACGATGCGGCCGTCATCGGCTCGCATCCGCGGGCCGTAGGTGTTAAAGATTCGGGCAACGCGGACATCAACGCGACCCATTCTGGCGTAGTCGAAGGCCAATGTCTCGGCGGCGCGCTTGCCTTCATCGTAACAAGCGCGTGGCCCGGTCGGATTGACATTGCCCCAGTAGGTCTCGACCTGTGGATGGATCTCGGGATCACCGTAGATCTCGCTCGTCGACGCCAGGACGAAGCGCGCGCTCGACGCCTCGGCTAGGCGGAGCAGGTTGCGCGTACCGAGTACGCAGGTCAGCAGAGTGTGCTCCGGATCCGCTTGGTAGTGCGGCGGTGAGGCGGCGCATGCAAGATTGAACACGGCATTGATGTGGAGCCGACCAAGGCGTGTCGGCAATGCATTGATAACATCCGCCTCAATTAACTCAAACCGCGGCTCGCGTTGAAGGTGCTTCAGGTTGCGCACCCGTCCGGTGCGTAGGTTGTCGATGCAGAGTACATCGACATTCTCCGACAGGAGTAGATCGCAGAGGTGCGATCCGAGAAATCCCGCGCCGCCGGCGACAACGGCGACCTTGCGCTGCATCTTGCTCATGGTGTCGCCTTTTCACCTGAAGCGCTGACGGCCTGCTTCGGACTGGTCGAGTAGCGGCGCAGGTAGGCTTCCAGTTCCGCAGCCCGGTGGGCCGCAGTGTGATGGGAGCACACGCGGCGCTGTAAGGCGGCGGCCAGGGCCAATCGGCGGGACTCTGGCACTTCCAGCAGCGTCTGCAGCACGTCGTCGGGTTCCCTCACAAGGATGAGGTCCTCTCCTGGGACGAAGATCTCATCAATGCCGGCCCATATGTCGGAGAGGATAGGAGTTCCGCAGGCGCCGGCCTCGAACAGCCGAACACTCGGGCTGAAACCCGCCCGCACCATGTCATCGCGGGTGACGTTCAGCGTGAAGCGGCTCATGGCATAGAATTCGGAATGCGCGCCAGGAGGCACATGCTCAAGCCGTTCCACATTGTCGGGCCACCGGATGTCCTTCGGGTATTGCGGCCCGGCGACGACGAACCGCAACTGCGGCGCCCGTCGCGCCGGCTCGAACAGCAAACGCTCCAGCTTCGGTTGGCGGTCGGCACTGTAGGTACCAAGATAGCTGAGATCCCAGCGATGCGGCAGACCGAGCGGGCGATAGGATTCCGCATCCACAGAGCAGTACAGCACATGCGCGGCCGGCGAGCCGTACTGGTCCATCAAACGACCGAGCGTCGGCCCGCCGGTGAAGGAGAGATACAGGTCGTAGCCAGGGATCTGCCGGGCAGCCAGGTACTCTTCGTCTCCCCGCTCCAGCTTCGCCAGCGTTACTGGCGTGTCAATGTCGTAGAAGGCGGTAATACCGCGGGCGGTGCGCTGCACTAGCACGCCGACCGCGACGCCCTCTGGTACATAGGAGCCGACGATGACCGCATCGGCATCGGCGATGACCTCGCGCCAGCGGTCCAAATCGGCAAGGTCGCGGTAGAGTTCCAGGCGGCAGAAGCCGGGATCACCGAGGTCGCAGTGCGCGGCGTACCACGGCACCTCGCGTTCGAGGAACAGCACATCATGGCCGCGTGCGGCGAAGGCTTTCAGCAGAGCGCGGTAGGTGGTCGCATGGCCATTGCCCCAGGAGGAGGAAAGGCTAAGGCCGAGCACCACGACCCGCAAGGGCGCAGGAGCCACAGGTATCATGCGACCACCCGGGCGAGCCTGCGAAGAGCTTCCTCACGCAGCAAAGCATCCACCTGCGCGCCGCGGCGGGCATAGGTGTGCTCGGACAGGATGCGCGTGCGTGCCGCCTCTCCGATGGTGCGGGCCCGTGCAGGAGTCAGTTGCCGGACATGCTCAGCGACTTCGGCGCCGTCGCGGGCGACTAGCACTTCCTCGCCGTCGCGGAGAAAGAGCTCGAGGCCGACCCAGGCATCGGTGATCAAACAAGCACCAGCGCCCGCCGCCTCGAATACGCGGGTCGCCGGAGAGAAACCAACCGCCGCCATACTGTCGCGGGCGATGTTCAGCACCGCTAGGCCGGAGGTGTTAAAGGCATTGTGCTCGCGCGTGTAGACATGCCCAATATGTCGAACCTGCGGCGGCATATCCTTGGTTTCCCAACCATTGCCGCCGATCAGGAACCGCCTCTCCGGCAGCATCGCTGCGGGGCGCAGGAAGAACTCCTCGACCCGCGCCTCACGGTCGGGCAGACGGTTTCCAAGAAAGGACAGGTCGGCAGCGAAGCGCGGCTCGGCCGGCATTGGGTGGTGGGTCTCCGGGTCGAGGGCATTGTAGACTGGCACGCAGCGACGCGCGCCAAACCCTTCATAGGCCTCGACCACTGGCGGTCCGCCGCCATAGGTCAGCACCAAGTCGAGTGCAGGCAGCGTGCGGCGCAAGCAATGGTCTGGGTTGCCGCGCAGCTCGGCCAGTGTCGCCGGTGCATCGACATCCCAGAAGATGCGGATGGCATGCGGCGCCGCCGCTGCCATCACGCCCTCAAGCAGCGCGTCATCGAACACCCCAACACCGCTGGCCTTTACCACGACATCGGCCTGGCGCGCCTCGCCGATCACCTCGCGCAGCGCCGCCTCCGTCACCGGGTAGACGCGCACTGCCGCCCAGTCCGGTGGGTCGATGTCGCGGTGCTGTTGCCGGTCAAAGGCGTCGGGCTCGTAGAAGGTGATCTGGTGGCCGCGCCGGTATAGGTCGCTGATCAGGCCACGATAATAGGTTGCGGCACCATTCCAGTATGAGGACAGTAGGCTCGAGCCGTAGAACGCAATCTTCAAGAAGTAGCCTCCATTGCCATAGGGACGTCCCGCAGCTTGCTGTAGATCGACAGCAGCTCCGCTGCCCGATGGGCGCAGGTGTGGCGGGCGAGGATGGTGCCCAGCCCGCTCGCCACCAAGCTGGCACGCAGGTCGGCATCATGGCGGATGGCCACCAAATGGCGCGCCATCGTCGCCCCGTCTTGCGCTATGAGATAATCCTTGCCCGGATGGAAGAGCCCCTCCGTATCCTGCCAGGGCGAGCAGATTAGCGGGATGCCACAGGCCAGCGCCTCAAAGACCCGGATGGTCGGGATGCCGGGGAGCCGGTCGACATAGAAGCGTCGCGGAACATGAACTGTGGCGAGATGGCGTGCGAACACGTCCGGCACGCGTGCGTTAGGCAACCAGCCTCGATACCGTGCGCCAAAGGCGGCAAGCGTCCTCAGCGCGTTGTCCGGGTAGCGCACGCCATGGATCTCGAGTGCCAGGGCGGCGGCCTGCGCGGGTGCCAGCAGGAAGTGCTCGAGCTCCTCGCCGCGCTCGTCGTCGCCCCAGTTGCCGATCCAGACTAAGCCCTCCTGCCTGGCTTCCTGGGCAGGCGGATGGAACAGCCGGATGTCGGCGGCCTCGTGCCAAACGTGGACCCGATCGCCCCAACCCCATTGCCGATAGACCGCGGCCAGCGTCTCGCCAAAGGCAAGCACGCCATCATATCCGTCGAGGTCAAAGTGCCGAATCGCGTCGGGGTCGCTGACCGCCCGATGATGGGTATCGTGGAACAGCAGGACGAAGCGGCCACCATTGCGCCGCATCCGGCCGAGCGCTGCGACCAGCCATGGCTCATTCCATTCATGCACTACAATCAGGTCAGCGTCGGCGGCCGCTTCGGACAAATCGGCCTCACTGTCATAACTATGGGCCTGCAATTCGGGATAGGCCGTGCGGAAGGCGTCGAGACCAGCCGGCCCATGGTCACGCAGCAGGTTTTCCAGGCTCCAAGCCTGAGCCGGTTGCCAGATGGCCACCTCATGGGCGCGCAACAGGAACTCCCGTAGCACGCCGCGAAGAAAATGCGCGTTGCCGTGGTTCCAGCAGGACTCCAGGGAATGAGTGAAGTAGACCAGCCTCACGCTGCGACGTCCTTTTGCATCCAGTCACCTTGGCCAGCAAGAATCCGGCGGTAAGCGTCCAGCATGGCGGCAGCCTGAATCTCAATTGTGAATCGTTCTGCCCGTTCCCTCGCCGCAACGCCCAATGCGATCCTGCGTTCCCGGTCCGTCGCAACAAGCTGCACCGTGGCAGCGAGTGCGGCGTCATCGCCAGGCCGCACAAATTCCGCGACCCCATCCCAGAGCTCACGGAATCCAAGATTATCCGACAGGACCAGCGCGCACCCGGCCTGCGCGGCCTCCAGCACCGCAAGGCCGAAGGGCTCGTATCGGGCCGGTGAGACGAAGATGGGGCGTGTGTCCAAGACGCGGGCGAGCGCGGTGTCGGAAAGCCGTCCGAGCAGCCGCAGATGCTTCAACTCGACTTGGGCGCCATTCGGGCCGCGTGTGTCGCCAGCTGCAAGAACCGGAATCGGCAGCTTGGCTGCCGCCCGGTCGAGCGTCGCCATGTCCTTGCCTTCGTCCCAAAGCCGGCCGGCCGTGAAGGCGACATCCGCCGGGGCGGGTTGCGCAGCCGCAGGACAGGCCATCGCCCGACGCCCATTGTGAATCACCAGCGGCGGTTGCCGCAACCCGTATTTCCGTGCCGTCGCAGCGGCGAAGGCGGCTGTCGGCGCGATCAGAAGCCTGGCCTCTGCATAGGCTTGACCCGTCAGTTCGGCGCGCCAGCAAAAGTCGTCCGGCAGTGGCCCTTCCCGAACCGCGTCCCACCACGTGGCGACACAGGAATGGCAGGCGACGACGAGTGGTGCCGAGAAGGCGGCACCGGCGGCAGGGGCCGGCGTGTTGAGATGCACCAAGTCCGCACCAACCTCTTTCGCCAGAGCTGCCAGGGCCTGGCCCGAGGCCACAGCCTCTGCTCTCGAGTCGGCGAGCCAATCGAGCGGCAGGGCCGTCTCCAGCAGCCGCAGCCCTGGCACCGCAGCTGCGGCCGCGCGCTGGTTCGCCGTTGGTGCGGGACCGAGAACCGCGAGCGTGGTCTCAACGCCATGCGGTGCCAAGCCTCGCACCAGATCGACCGCATAGGACCACACGCCACCCACCGCATCCGCTGTCATCAGCAGTCGGATGCCCGGCGAAGGGCTCATCGGCAACATGCAGCCTCGAGTTCGGGCAGCGGGATCACCCGGTCGTCCTGGATGTCGCTCAGGGTGGAGAACTGAGCGAGATAATGGGTATGCGCCCGCTCCCAAGCCTCGTCATCCGGGGCGCCCCAAAGACGGCGGTAGTCCGGCGAACTTGGATACGGGTAGAGCGGCACGGGATCGTTGGCCCAGACGCCGCCGCGCCGCAGCGTCTCACGCCAGGCCGTGATCATGGCGGGATCGTCGCCCGGCGTCTTGATCAGGTTCGCTTGCACGAAAGGCACCCGGCGCTTCGCATGCAGCAGCCGCTCGGTGAGCTCCTCCGTCGACATCCGGCAGTTCTTGTCGAGCGCGGCGCGACCCTCCGGCGTCAGGCTCTCCACCCCGGCCTCGATCGAGACGCAGCCCGCCGCGCCAAGGAGGTCAAGCATCTCCGGCTTCCAGAGGTCGAGGCGGGTCTGGATGCCGAACTGCAAGTTACGGCCGACCAAGGCTTCCAGCAGGGCGCGTTGCGGCAGGAAGATCTCGTCGATGAAGTAGACATAGCCGACGCCTTGGGCAATCAGTCCGTCTAACTCGTCGAGCAATGGTGCCAGGGGGCGGCGCCGGTAGGCGTCGCGAAAGTCGATCTTGGCGCAGAATGAGCAGGAATAGGGACATCCGCGGGACGCCTCGACCTCCGCACCGGGCGCCGTTGGCTGCGCGTCGAAGCGGTGATGATGGTGGTGATGTCGCGCGATCCAGGAATCGGACCAGCGCAGCGCGGGCAGCGTTGTGAAAGCACCAGCATGCGGGGCACCAGTGACCCGGATCTCGCCGCCATCCCAGAAGGCGATGGCCGGCACCCGTGCGAGGTTGCGTTCGTCGGCAAGCCGGGCAACGATCTCCTCGCACTCGCCGCGGACCACCACGTCGACTCCGAGCTTGCGCAGGGCGGCCGCCGGTGTCGCCGAACCGTGGGGGCCGACCGCGACCGTGCGACCACCCCGGCCGTCGAGAGCCAGGAGGAACTCCCGCGGGACGCGGAGCTCCGGCTGTGCGCATCGCCAGAACAGATAGCTGGGAGCCGTCGTCACGACGGTCATGTCGGGCTGAAAGGCGGCGACCTCGGCCACCGTCTCCGCCAGCGGCAAGGCGAAGAGATGCGCGTCCACGATCAGGACGGCATGGCCCGCAGCCTCCAGCAGCGCCTTGCTGTAGCCGAGCTCAAGTGGCAGATGCGGCTCGCGGCAGCCGAAATAGATGCTGCCATCGAAACGCCAGGGCGGATTGACCAGCGCGATCCTCATGGCAGGGCCTCTGCGGGATGCGGCGGAGTAGCCGCGGCGGCAAGGTCGTGGTTCTGCCCGCGAAGCCAGTCCGCCAGGGCGGCGAGGCCATTCTGCCAAGGGGTTGGTGGCCGCAGGCCGAGCGCCCGATTCGCCAGACGCGTGTCCGAGACGTAGTAGCGCTGGTCGCCCGCACGCCAGTCACCGTGCTCCACCTGGACCGGCGAGCCGAGCAACGTGCCGATGTGCCGCAGGACATGCCGCAGGCTGACCGCATTGCCGGGGCCACCGCCCAGGTTGAACGCGCCGCCGCGCACCCGGCCGATATTCCGCCACGCTGAGATATAGGCGTCGACGGCATCGTCGACGAACAGGATGTCACGCACTTGGCAGCCATCGCCGAAGACACTGACCGGCTTTCCTTGCAGGGCGCGAATCAGGAAATGCGCGACCCAGCCCTGGTCCTCAGTGCCCATCTGCCTTGGGCCGTAGATGCAGCTCATGCGGAAGACAGCGGTTGGGATGCCGAAGCTCCGCGCATAGTCCAGCACATACTGGTCCGCCGCGCCTTTGGAGCAGCCGTAGGGCGTATGGAATTCGAGCGGCCGGTCCTCGCCGATGCCATTCATGCGGATATCCTGCACTTCCGGCAGGTAGGCATCGTCCTCAAGCCGCAACGCGAGATCAGCCAGGTTCCCGTACACCTTGTTGGTGCTGGCAAAGACAAGCGGCAGATCCTTTTGGGTGCGTCGTACGGCTTCGAGCAGCAGGGTGGTTCCCTGCAGGTTGGTGCGGAAGTCATCGGTGGGATTCTCAAGGCTGGTGGTGACCGCCACCTGCGCCGCGAGGTGGAACACCGCACCGGCCTCCCCGACCGCGCGGCCTAGCTCGCCAGCCTCGCAGATATCGGCAATGACTGGGATGATACGGCTGGCGTGCCGGTCCTGCAGCCATTCGAGATTCGCGTGGACGCCAGGGCGCCGCAATGCATCATAGATCAGGACGCTGTGACCTTCCCTCGCCAGGCGGTCAGCCAGGTTGGCACCGATGAACCCTGCGCCGCCGGTGATCAGGACCGGCCGACCTTTCGCCGTCACGCCACCAGCCCCCGTGCTGCGAGCTCATTCCTCGCATGACTGACGCGGTCTTCCGCCTGCTGCAAGGCGACCCATTCCGCCAGTTCGCTAAGTCCATCGACAAAATCACAGCGGGGTTCGAAGCCGAGCATGCTGCGCGCCAAGCCGAGATCCGGGATGCAGTGGCGGATGTCGCCGGCGCGAGCCTTGCCGGTGATCTCGGGTGCCATGCCGTGCTTCCCCATCGCCCCGGCAAGAAGCTGCGCCACCTCCGCGACCGTACGATCGACGCCGCTGGCGATGTTGAACACGCCGCCCGCGGCGGCGGGATGTTCCAACGCCAATACGAAAGCCTGGGCCACGTCCTCGACATGCACGAAGTCGCGCCGCTGCGCGCCATCCTCGAAGATCATCGGCGGCTGGCCATTGTGGAGGCGGGAGGCGAAGATCGCCAGCACGCCGGTATAGGGGTTTGACAGAGCCTGCCCTGGGCCATAGGCATTCCAGAGCCTGAGCGCGACGCCCTGCATGCCATAGGCAGGGGCGAGGGTGAGCGTCACGCGTTCTTGCATGTATTTGGTGATCGCATAGACCGAGGCCAGCGCAGGCCGCTTGGTTTCCGGCGTCGGGATTGGGGTGAGTGCCCGCCCGGTAGGGTCCAGCGGATCCCAGGATGCAGTGGAACTCGTGCGCGGGACACGGACAACATCCTCGTAGTGGCGCCCTTCCGTATCCCGGTAGAGTCCCTCGCCATAGATGCTCATGGACGAGGCGACGACGACTCGGCGCACGGGCCTCTCAATCAAAGCTTGGAAGAGGACAGCGGTGCCGTAGTCATTTACTGAGACATAGCGATCGATAGCGTACATGCTCTGACCGACACCAACTTCGGCAGCCAGGTGAACCACGCTGTCCACACCCTGCAGCGCACGGGTGACCGCCACAGCATCGCGCACATCGCCGATCTGCAGCTCGGCATCGCGGTCAAGAAACGCCGGATCAGGCTGCTGGCCGTGCACTTGCTCGATGAGGCTGTCCAGAATTCGAACATGGTGCCCACGCGCGAGAAGCGCGCGGGTGAGATGCCTGCCGATGAAGCCGGCGCCGCCGGTAATGAGAACACGTTCCGACAACTGGGCGCCTCCGCACGATAGTGTTTCCCGCTATTGCGGCAACACCGCGACAGCTTGGCTGGTATGGCTTGCCGGATGCAACCCGGTATTATCACCCGGTCCAGTGATTGCCGGTATCCAGCACGGAGACGAACGCATCCTGAGTCGATCCGTATCCGCGGCGAAACCGGTGTTCACCCGGATTTGTTGTCAGACGAGTTTATAACGGTGGCGCCAATCGCAGCGTCGCGCGTTCGCCCGATGCTCATTGCTGGGGCTATATGGTTGCGCGCCACCCGATTGCGGCTTTACGCCTAGGTATGAGCGGCGACGTGTCATGAGGAGATCGACCTTGGGCTCCAGATCAGTGCGGGTTGGCTTGGTCGGTGTTGGCAATTGCGCGTCATCCTTTGTTCAAGGATTGGCTTATTATAGCAATACCGCAACGGATGGTGCGGTCCCCGGGCTAATGACGCAGGAGATTGGGGGGTACCGGGTTGCAGACATCGTCATTGCCTCAGCCTTCGACATAACCGCTGCCAAGGTCGGGCGCGACGTAGCGGAGGCCATTTTTGCCTCGCCCAACAACACGGCCCGATTCGCGGCGCCTCCACCCACGGGCGTGATTGTCGAGCGCGGCAGGACCGCTGATGGCCTTGGACGGTATTTGCGCGAGGAACTGCAAGAATCGGACGAGCCGGTGGCGGATGTGGCGGAGACGCTGCGCCGCACGGGGACTGAAGTGTTGGTATCATACCTGCCGGTGGGATCGCAGCAGGCGACCGAATGGTATGCCGAGCAGGCCCTCAAGGCTGGCTGCGCCTTCGTGAACTGCATCCCGGTCTTCATCGCGTCCAACCGCGACTGGCGCGAGCGATTCGAGACGGCCCGGTTGCCGCTGATTGGCGACGACATCAAGAGCCAGGTTGGCGCCACAATCGTACACCGGGTGTTGACCAACCTGTTCCGCGAGCGTGGCATTCAGCTCGAACGCACCTATCAATTAAATTTCGGCGGCAACTCGGACTTCCTAAACATGCTGGAGCGGGAACGTCTTGTTTCCAAGAAAATATCGAAGACGCAGTCAGTCACCAGCCAGATGGATGCGGCGCTGCCTGAAGGTGACGTGCATGTCGGCCCAAGCGACTTTGTGCCATGGTTGGGCGACCGCAAATTTGCTCATATCCGCATGGAGGGTACCGGCTTCGGCGGTGTGCCGCTGAATCTGGAACTCAAGCTGGAGGTGTGGGACTCGCCCAATTCGGCGGGCATCGTCATTGACGCGGTGCGCTGCGCGAAGCTTGCCCTGGATCGCGGTGTCGGCGGCGCACTTGTCGGCCCTGCAAGCTACTTCATGAAATCGCCGCCGCAGCAATTCACCGATGCCGAAGCCCGGGAAAGGACGCTCCACTTCATCGCTAGCGAGGGCTGAGGCGGGTGGCGACCACGATCTTCCTGGTCCGCCATGCCGAACACGAGCTGCTTGGCCGCGTGCTGTGCGGCAGGATGCCAGGTGTCTCGCTCGGCGAGGCCGGCTGGCAGCAGGCATTGCGACTCGGCCGCCGTCTGCAGCGGGAGGGTCTGGCGGCGCTCTACACCAGCCCGCTCACCCGGACGCGGGAGACGGCCGCCGTAATAGGGCAGCAGTGCGGGCTCGCGGCGGACATCGCCACGGAGTTCGAGGAAATCGATTTTGGGCGTTGGACCGGCGCATCTTTCGACCGGCTCAACCCGGATCCGGCTTGGCAGGGTTGGAATGCCGAGCGCGCCAGCGGACGGCCGCCGGGCGGCGAATCAATGGCCGAGGCCCAGGCTCGGGCCGTCGCAGGCGTGCGGCGAATCGAGGCGCTGCATCCCGAGGCGTCCGTTGCAATCGTCAGCCATGCCGATGTCATCAAGTCCGTCTTAGCTTGGTGCCTCGGCCTGTCAATGGACTTTCACGCGCGATTTGAGATCGGCCCCGCTTCTGTCAGCGCCATGGCGATGTACGGCACGGGGACGAAGGTGCTTTGGATGAATGAGGCCGTGACATTATGAGTGCCATTCTCGATGCCGACGAGATCCGACGCCGGGCGAGGGCGCTCGGCGAATGGTTCCACAACATCGATCTTCGTGGCGTGCCGACAGCACCAAATCATTTCCTCGGGGACTACCCCACGGTGAAGTGGCGCCGCTTCGCCGAGGCCGTTCCGCAGGACCTCACCGGTCTCAGCGTCCTCGATATCGGCTGCAACGGCGGGTTCTACTCGCTCGAGATGAAGCGACGTGGCGCGGCACGGGTGCTGGGCGTCGACTCCGACGAGGGTTATCTCGCCCAGGCACGCTTTGCCGCCGAGGTGTCCGGGCTCGACATCGAGTTCCGCGAGCTCTCGGTCTATGATGTCGGGGCGCTCGGTGAGAAATTCGATGTGGTGCTGTTCATGGGAGTGCTCTACCACCTGAGACATCCACTGTTGGCGCTCGACCTGATCCATGAGCACGTCGCCCGCGACTGCCTGGTGTTCCAGTCCATGCAGCGCGGAGCCGACACGGCCGCGCCCGTGCAGGAAGACTACGACTTCTGGGACACGGCGGAGTTCGACCGGCCCGACTGGCCCAAGCTCCATTTCATCGAGCACCGCTACGCACATGATGGAACCAATTGGTGGGTGCCGAACCGTGCCTGCGTCGAGGCCATGTTGCGCAGCGCCGGCTTCGCCGTCACCGCCCATCCGGAGCCAGAGGTCTATATTTGCCGGCGTGTCGACTCGCCGGCCGGCGCCGAAGCTGTTTACCCTGTCAAGGAGCGCCGGGCATGATCGAAGCGGCGATGATCTGGAACGAGCCCAACAACAAGTCCCATTGGGATCCGGAACTCGATCCTGACTGGAGCCTGTTCGCCACTATGGCAAAATCCGCCTGCCAAGCGATCCGGTCAGTGCATCCGACCTTGCCGCGCGCGCTTGGCGGCATCTCACCCATCGATCCGAGCTTCATTGAGAATCTGAGCGGCAAGGGCGTGCTCGAGCACCTCGACGTGGTCGCGGTGCATGGCTTCCCGCTGGACTGGAACCTCTGGCAGATCGGGGAATGGCCAGCGAAAATTGAGGAGATCCGGGCCGTCACCCGCCTGCCGATCTGGGTTTCCGAGGTTGGCGTGTCCTCCTTCGGGGCGGAGGAGGTCCAAGCCTGGGGGCTGAAGCGCAGCGCCGAGCTGCTGGTCAGCCAAACCCCGCGTATCCACTGGTACAGCCTGTATGACCTCCCGCGGGCCTGGGGCGCCACGACTCGACACCGCGAGGCGGAGGGGTCCTCCTACTACCGACATTTCTACATGGGATTGCTGCGGGAAGACGGCACGCCGAAGCCCGCGCTCGAGGAGTTCGGCCATCACACGCCGGCCATCGGCCTCTGCCAATGGTTCCATTACGAGGATCCTCGGCTGGACGACGCAGTGGCCTGGATGCGGCGGCTGGGCGTCAAGTACCTGCGGACCGGCCTGTCCTGGGCCGACAGCTTCCGGCCGAATGCGCTGGCCTGGTTCGACCGGCAAATGGAGGCGCTTGCGGAGTTCGATGTGACGGTCACCTTCTGCTTCACGCCGGAGCACCGCGGGATCGCGCCGCACCATACCAGCCCACCGCTGGTCGAAGCGGAATTCGCCGACTTCTGCGCCAGCATGATCCAGCGCTATGCACGCTAAGGCGACCGCGGAACCGTGCGGCGCGGCAAAGGTTCTCATCCTATCGGCCGTCTGGCCCAAGGCGTCTATCATGGCCAAGGATACTGCCTCCTTAGCGGAGGAGGAGAACCGTATCACGACGCGGGAAGCGGCGCTGCGATATGTCTCGGACGAGACGCCGGGCATCGGCCGGCGGCGCATCGGCAAGGGCTTCAGCTACCGCGCCCCAAAGGGCGGCGCGGTGCGCGATCCCAAGACTCTCCAGCGCATCCGGTGCCTTGCGATCCCGCCCGCCTGGACCCAGGTCTGGATATGTCCGCATGCTGACGGCCATATCCAAGCAACGGGACGCGACGAGAAGGGGCGGAAGCAGTACCGCTACCACCCCCGCTGGCGCGAGGCTCGGGACGCCGCGAAATTTACCCATATGTTGGAGTTCGCACATGCCCTGCCGCGTATCCGTGCCCGCGTCGAGGCTGACCTGCGCCTCACCGGACTGCCACGCGAGAAGGTGCTGGCGACTGTGGTCCGGCTGCTGGAGACAACCCTGATCCGTGTCGGCAACGACGATTACGCGAAGCAGAACCAAAGCTATGGCTTGACCACGCTGCATGACGATCATGTCGAGGTCGAGCGGGGCCGGCTGCGCTTCTCCTTCAAGGGCAAGAGCGGCAAGACCTGGAACCTGCAGGTCTCGGACCGGCGCATCGCTCGCATCGTTCGCGAATGCCAAGACCTGCCGGGGCAGGAGTTGTTCCGCTATGTCGATGCCGACGGCTCCGTCCGCAGCATCGATTCCAGCGACGTTAACGAATACCTGCGGGAGGCTGCGGGGAGCGAAGTAACCGCAAAGGATTTTCGCACCTGGGCAGGCACTGTCCTCGCCGCCCTCGCGCTTCAAGAATTCGAGAAGTTCGATACCCATGCCGCGGCGAAACGCAATGTGAAGCGTGCCATCGAGCATGTGGCGAGCCGGCTCGGCAACACGCCGACTATATGCCGCAAATGCTATGTGCATCCCGGCGTGCTCGACCACTATCTCGGCGGCAGCTTAGCGCTGCAGATCAAGGCCGAGGCGCAGACGGAGCTGCGCGACGAGGTGGCCTGCCTCAAACCCGAGGAGACGGCGGTGCTTGGCCTTCTGATCGGCCGTCTAGAGCACGAGGAGCGACGCGCGGCATGAGGCGCAACGGCAGCCATCACGGTCGGATACCGGCTTGATGCGGTTCGTCGTCTTCGGCCTGACCATCACATCCTCTTGGGGCAATGGCCATGCGACCCTGTGGCGAGCCCTGTGCGGCGCCCTGGTGCGGCGCGGCCACAGCGTTGTCTTCTTCGAGCGCAACGTGCCCTATTACGCCGAGCACCGCGACCTGCACGACATGCCCGACGTCGAGCCGGTGCTCTATGCCGAATGGGGTGAGGTCCGGCAGCGGGCGGCGCAGGCGGTGGCGGCAGGCGATGTCGCCATTGTCACCTCCTTCTGCCCCGACGGGGTCGCGGCATCCGACCTCGTCCTCGGCTCCGCGGTGCAGGCGCGGGTGTTCTACGACCTTGATACGCCGGTGACGCTCGACCGGATGGCGGCTGGCGACTGGCCGGACTACCTGCCGCGGCAGGGACTCGACGGCTTCGACCTGGCGCTGAGCTATACCGGCGGCCAGGCACTGGTGCGGCTGCAAACGCTACTTGGAGCGCGCCGTGTCGCCCCGCTCTATGGCAGCGTGGATCCGGACGCCCATCGGCCGGTTGCGGCGGTGGAGGGTTACCGTGCCGATTTCTCCTATCTCGGCACCTATGCGGCGGACCGACAGGAGGCGCTGGAACGCCTTTTTGTGGAGCCGGCGCGGCGCCTGCCCGATCGCCGCTTCGTCATCGGCGGCGCGCTCTATCCGCCGGATTTCCCCTGGGCGCAAAACATCTTCTTCGTCCGCCACATGCCGCCGCCGGAGCATCCGGCCTTCTTCTCCTCCT
This sequence comes from Skermanella sp., assembly GCF_059503625.1. Taxonomy (NCBI): domain Bacteria; kingdom Pseudomonadati; phylum Pseudomonadota; class Alphaproteobacteria; order Rhodospirillales; family Azospirillaceae; genus Skermanella; species Skermanella sp. The sequence goes on along the minus strand of NZ_JCACHA010000378.1, from coordinate 12,703 downwards.
CGCGCCTGACGCTGAACGTCACCCGGCAAGCGATGGCGGCGATGGGCTGGTGCCCGTCCGGCCGGCTGTTCGAGGCCGCGGCCTGCGGCACGCCGATCCTGACGGATTGGTGGGAGGGTCTCGATGCCTTCTATGCGCCGGGCGCGGAGGTGTTCGTTGCGGGGTCGACCGCGGACAGCTTGGCGGCGCTCGGCCTGAGCGACGCGGAGCTTCGCCGCGCTGCGGGGCGGGCGCGGCAACGCACTCTCGAGGAACACACCTCTGACCGGCGGGCCCTTGACCTCGAGGCCGCGCTAGAGAGCATCAACTCGCCAATGGCGACAGGAGGGTGAGCATGTGGGGCATTATCCCGGCCGCAGGCATCGGGAGCCGCATCCAGCCGCTGGCCTTCTCGAAGGAGTTGCTGCCCATCGGCAGCCGGATCGAGGACGGGGTCGAACGGCCGCGGGCCGTCAGCGAGCATCTGATCGAGCGCATGGTCGCCGCCGGCGTCGACAAGATCTGCTTCGTCATCGCCCCGGGCAAAAGTGACATCATCAACTACTACGGGGCGCGCATCGGTAACGCCAGCATCGTCTATGTGGTCCAGCAGGAGCCAAGCGGGCTCTGCGACGCCATCTTCTGCGCCCTGCCGCTGATCGGGCCGGAGGAGCCCGTAGTGATCGGGCTGCCCGATACGATCTGGTTTCCGGAAGCGGCGCTGGGGCCCCTGCCGGATGATCGCTTCTCCTTCCTGCTCTTCCCGGTAGAGCGGCCGGAGCTGTTCGATGCGGTGGTGACGGACGAGGCGGGTCGCGTCCTGGAGATCGAAGTGAAGCAGACCGGTGCGCGGAGCCGCTGGGTGTGGGGCGCCTTCAAGATGCCGGGCCGCGTGCTGCACGAGTTGCACGCGCTGTGGCGTCAGCCGGAGCGCGGCGACGAGTATATCGGCACGCTGGTCAATGCCTGGCTGGCGGCCGGTGGCACCGCTCACGGCGTCCGCACGGGCGAAGTCTATGTGGATGTCGGCACGCTGAACGGCTACCGCGAGGCGGTCTCGCTGCTCGCCGGCCGGCCGGCACAGGCGAATTCGACGGTAGTGCCCTTTCGGGTGCTGCAGCAGCGCGGCGTGCTCAATGCGGCAGCGGAGCGGCCGGATCAATCGGTGATGGCCGGGGCTCTGGCGGGTGAGTAGGCGCGATGCCGGACTTCCTGGCCTGGCTGGCCTCCGGCAGCACCACCACCGATTGCCGCCTGGTGGTCGTCGGGGCGCATCCGGATGACAAGACTATCGGCCTCGGCGCCCAGCTGCGCCGGCTGCCGCGCGCCTAGGTCCTGCATGTCACCGATGGCGCGCCGCGCGATGCAAGGGATGTCTCGGCGCACGGCTTCCCCGATTGCGCCGCCTACGCCGCCGCGCGGCGGGAGGAGCTGGCGGCGGCGATGCGCCTCGTCAGGCTGGGTCCTGGGGAAACGCTCGGCATCCCGGACCAAGCGGCGTCGCTGGCCTCGCCGGGCTGGCGCGGCGCTTGGCCGTGCAATTGGCCGCCTCCGGCGCTGAGGTCGTGGTGACGCATGCCTATGAGGGCGGCCATCCGGATCATGACGCCACGGCCTTCGCCGTCCATGCAGCCCTGCGGCTCTCGCCCGGGCCGCAGCTGATCGAGATGGCAGGCTACCACGCCGGACCCGCAGGCAGGTCGCCGGCGGCTTCCTGCCCGGGAGCGGCGCGGCGCCCATTGCTCTGGCACTCTCCCCGGAGGCCTGCGCCCTGAAGCGGCGCATGACGGACTGCTTCTCGACCCAGCGGCAGGTGCTGACCAGCTTTCCGATCGGCACGGAGCGGTTTCGCCTGGCCCCGCACTACGACTTCACCGCGCCACCGCATGACGGGCGGCTGTTCTACGAGAACTTCCCCTGGGGCATGACCGGCGAGCGCTTCCGCCGCTTGGTCGGCGATGCGTTGCTTGCGTGCGGATTGGAGCCTGCGGCGTGAGCCTCACCATCCTCCAGGTTGCCTACCCCCTTTTCCCCGGTCGGGCCGGATGCGGTGGGCGCCGCAGAAGAGGTGCTCGGCCTGGTCGAGCGCAACCTGCCGCGCTTCGGCCACCGGGCTATCGTCGCCGCCTGCGCGGGGTCTCGCACGGAGAGCCCGCTGCTGGCGACGCCGATGCCGGCGGGGACCATCACGGATGAGGTGCGGGCGGCAACCGAGGTCGCGCATGCCCGCACCATTCAGGCGGCGCTCTACCGACATGCGGTGGAGCTCGTGCATATGCACGGCATCGACTTCCACTGCTACCTCCCGCTGCCGGGCGTGCCGGTGCTGGTGACGCTGCACCTACCGCCGGGCTGGTACCCACCGTAGGTGTTCCGGCTGGAACGGCCGGGGACCTGGCTCCACGCCGTCTCCTGGTCGCAGCACCGGGCCTGCCCATGCTGTGCCACCTTGCTGCCGCCGGTCAGCAACGGCGTGCCGTCGAAGCGCTGCGCACGACCCTGCGCCGCCGCGACTACGCCATGGTCCTCGGGCGGATCCGTCCGGAGAAGAACCAGCACATGGCGCTTGAGGCCGGCAGCCGCGCCGGCATGCCCGTCCTGCTAGGTGGATCAGGTCTTCCCCTATGCGGAGCACGAGCGCTACTGGCGGGATGCCGTCCGGCCTCGCTTTGCGGCGGGCGCGCACTGCTTCCTCGGCCCGGTCGGCTTCACCCGCAAGCGCCGGCTGCTGAGCGCGGCGCGGTGCCTGGTCTCGGCCAGCTCATGAGCCCTCGCATGAGGTTTCTCCTGTCAACCCGACAATGGGTGTCGCCGGACGGTTGCTTGAGCCTGGTGATAGTCGAGGCGGAGCTTCGTACCTGACGAGCTTCGCTCGCCAACCTCGCATCCGGCGGGACAACGTCCCCACCAAGGTCCGGCATCCGGACCAGCGAAGCTCCAAGGGGATGGTGCCATTCTGTGCGGCGGAGCGCGGGGCGCCCGTTGTCTCATTCGGCAACCATCACCTCGACCCCAGCAGGGCAGCCGGTGAGACTGGCCCTGGCGGGAGCTGCAGGCCCGTCAGGCGGCCTTGGCTACGGTGCCCTCCGGGACAAGACCCTGGGTGGCGAACCGCCACAACGCGACGAGCAGCTTCCGGGCGAGCGCGACGACGAGCACCTTGCGCATGCGCCCGCCCGCCTCCCCGAGCCGCTGCCTGAGCCATGTGGCGAGGCCGCTACCGGGCTGGTAGCGGAGCCAGAGCCAGGCAAGCTCGACCACCGCTGTTCGCAGCCGACGATTACCGGCCTTCGTGATGCCCTGCTCCCGCTCAATGCCGCCGCTGGCGAAGGGCGTGCCGACCAGGCCGGCGTAGGATCCGAGTGCTTTGGCTGATCGGAATGTTCTGACGAAACCTTCCCGACCAGCAAGGTTGCGGTCTGTGCGCCGATCCCGCGCAGGCTGGCGAGCCGCTTAATCATCGTCTCGGCCGGGGCAATCTGTTCGGCTCGCTCCAGTACGGACGGCGTCGCGCTGCGCCTCGAGGGCCGAAATCTGCCCAAGCACGAGTTCGAGCCGATCGAGCATCCGCAGGATGCGGGCCCTGGCGTGCGCCGGTAACGGCGCGCCCAGGGCCGTCCGGAGTTGGCCAAGCCGGTGGCGGCGGTCGCGCCGGAGCGGGTCGTAGCCCTCGACGCCAAGTGTGGTCAGCACGCCGCCGATCCGGTTCGTCAGGGCGATCCGCTCTGCCACGAGTTCCTCGCGCTCGCGCCCGGGATGCCGCGCGTCTTCATCATCCTCATCGGGCACCGGCACCATGGAGCAGACCCGAGGTTCTCCGCGAAGGAAGGCCAGGCAAGTCTGCAACAGCAAGTCGACGTCGATTGTGTCGGTTTTGGCCCTACGGGCCCGCCGGTCAACCGGAACGCTCACAGGCTGGATTACATGGACCGCAATGCTGGCACGCTGGAGAACCCGCGCCAGCCAAAAGCCGGAGTAGCCGGACTCGTAGGCGGCAATGGTGCGCTCAACGAGGCCCCCCTTTGTCGGCCGCACGCAGCCTCAGCCGCGCGATCGCGTCGAGCAGCGCCTCCGCTCGTGGCTCAAGGCGTTGCTTGACCTTAACCCCAGGCAAGCCCGGAACATGGGCGCCAATCACCCAAGCGGTCTTTGAGACTTCCACAACAACCACGAGCGTGGTCCGCAGGTCCGGCAGCAGTGCAGGCGCAGTCGTCATCACACAGCCTCCCAGGCGAATAACAGCCGACCAGGCATGCTTGCTGAAATGCCGGCCTCGCTCATAGGGTCTATGCGCGGATGTGTTTGGACGCGCTACGCTCTGGCTGATTCGCTTGTCCTGCAGGCGACGGAGGTCGGCATGGCGCGGCGTCGGATCGGTCAAGAAGACTTCATCGCGCGGCCAGAGCCGCGCTCTGGCGCATCGCTGATGGAGCTAGCGGGGCTCATCGACTGGCCCGAGATCGATCGTACCTTGGCTGGCATCTCAGCGGCGACGAAGGGCGAGGCGGGTTGGCCGCCAGTGGCCCTGTTCCGAGCCCTGCTGCTGGCTACCTGGCACGACCTGTCGGACGTGAGGCTCGCCGAGGCACTGGACGACCGCGCCAGTTTCCGCCGCTTTTGCGGCTTCGCCGCCCACGAGCCGACGCCCGAGCGCACCTCCTTTGTCCGCTTCCGGCGCGAGTTGGCTCAGCGTGGGCTGGATCGAGTGCTATTCGAAGCCGTCACCCGCGAGCTCGAGGCCAAGGGCGTGATGGTGCGCACCGGCGCTCTGGTGGACGCGACGATCATTCCGTCCGCCAGCATCAGGCAGGACGCGAGGCCAAGTGGTCTGGGCACCGCCGGCGCAAGCCGGTGCACGGCTACAAGGCGCACGTGGCGACCGACGAAGGTGCCGGCCTGGTGCGCGGTGTCGAGGTCACGACGGCCAACGTGCACGATGCAGCCGAGTTGGCGGCGGTGCTGCCACCGGAGCCAGGCAACGTCTATGGCGACAGCGCCTTCACCGGCGGGTCGGCGGAGTGGCTGATCATCAGCCGCGGCGGCCGGCCGCGCACGGTGTGGACCGGCATCTGGGGCCGCGGCCCGGACGCCCTCGCGCGGCTCGAAGCGAACAACGCGGCGGTCCGGCGGGTCCGCTGCCGCATCGAGAAGGTGTTCGGCACCTGGAAGCGCAGCTATGGCCTACGGCGGATGCGCTGGCTCGGGCTTGCCAAGGCAGGTCTGCAGGTGCGGCTTGCTGCCATAGCCTATAATCTCCGGCGCACCGTTACCCTGCTGCACACTGCGGCAGCCTGACATAGGACGAGTCTGTCCGCACCGCCCCTTAGCCTTCCGAGGCAGGCCAAAACCGACGCGCATCACGGTGCCCGAGGCGCCCCGAAGCCCACACCGCGAAGATCTGCACCCTTTCTGTGCACCCGCGCACGGCTCTCATCAGTGGGTTCGACCCGCAGCTCGAGCGGGTCAGTCCCGGCATGCTGTTGGTAGGGCAGGCGGTCGAGGCGGCGATCGCCGAGGGCATAGCCCATGCCGACTTCCTGCGGGGCCGCGAAACCTACAAGTATTTCTGGGGCGCCGAGGACTGTCCGACCTTCCGCCGGCGCCTCGCCATACGGGGCAGCGATTAATGCGGTGCCTGCTGATCGTGCTCGACAGCGTCGGCGTGGGCCAAGCGCTCGATGCCGGAGATTACGGCGATGTCGGCGCTGACACGCTCGGCCACCTCGTCGCCACGACCGGCCTGCGGCTGCCGGCGCTCTGGTCGTTGGGCCTTGGGCGTATCATGGGATCCGAGGGCGCGCCGGCCGGGGCAAGCTGGGGCCGGATGCGACCACGTGCCGCCGGGAAGGACAGCACCACCGGGCATTGGGAAATCGCCGGTGTGGAACTGGCGCAGCCCTTCGCGGTGTTCGAGCATTTTCCGCCCGCACTCGCGCAGGCGATCGAGGCCGAGGCCGGCATCCGCTGCCTCGGCAACCTGCCGGCGAGCGGGACGCAGATCATTGCGGAACTGGGCGGGGAGCATTGCCGCACGGAGCGGCCCATCCTCTACACCTCTGCCGATTCGGTGCTGCAGATCGCGGCGAATGAATCCGTGGTGCCGGTGGAGCGGCTGATGGAGATCTGCACCGTCGCCCGCCGCCATGCCGACCGCTGGCACATCGGCCGGGTGATCGCACGGCCTTTCATCGGACAGGAGGGCGACTTCCATCGCACCCCGCGGCGGCACGACTTCGCCACGCAGCCGCCGCCCACGATCCTCGACGCCCTGGACAGGGCCGGCCTGCCGGTGAAGGCGGTCGGCAAGATCGCCGATCTCTTCGCCGGCCGCGGAATCGCAGAAACCTGGCCGACACCTCGAACGCCGATGCGATGCGGCGGATCGAGGCCGTGTGGGAGGCGACACGGGCGGGGCTGGTCTTCGCCAACCTAGTGGATTTCGACGCGCAATATGGCCATCGGCGCGACGTGCAGGGCTATGCGCGGGCCCTGGAGCGGTTCGACCGCTGGCTGACTGGCCTCCTGCCGGCCTGCACCGGGCAGGACCTGCTGATCATCACCGCCGACCATGGCAACGACCCGACCTTCCGCGGCACCGACCACACGCGGGAAGAGGTGCCGCTGATCCTCCGCCATGCCGGTCCCCCGTCACTGCTTGGCACAAGCGACGGCTTCGCCGACGTGGCCGCGACGCTCGCGGCGTATTTCGGCATCGGTCCCTGGCCAATCGGGCGCTCGCTCCTGCCATGACGGCGGATGGCCCGGCGCTGGAGGTTTATCTGGCAGGTGCGATCTCGGCGCCGGTCGCGCTGATGCGCCTGCTGCTCCCCGGCGCCTCGGTGGCGGCGGTGACGGCGGTGCTGGAGCGACAGGCGGTCGCGGCGCCGGATGCCGCAGCCGGCGAGCGGCTGCAGCGGCTCCTGGATTTGGCGCGGCAGCACCAGGACGGACTCGGGTTGCTCGAACGCATGGTGCAGGCCGGCGCGGTGCATGGCGGCGAGGCAGATCCGGCCACGGCCATTGCCGCCAGCCGGGCGATGTTCGACCGCCTCGTTGCCATCAGCCCGGAGGCGAGCGTCGCCGCCTATACCCTCGGGGATGCTGGACTGCTGCGGGCGGCGACCGACGAGCTGGTGCGCTGGCTGGAACGCCAGGACCTGCTCTCGGGGCGGCCGGTTGTGCTCGACCCCGGCTGCGGCATCGGCCGAGTTTAGTGGCGCTGGCACCGCATGCCGCCGAAGTGACGGGGCTGGATGTTTCGTCCGGGATGATCGCAGCGGCGCGGCAGCGTTGCGAGGGTTATGACAACCTCCGCTTCGCGGTCGGCTCCGGCCATGACCTGGCCGGGGTGGCCGATGCCTCCTGCGACCTCGTGCTGGCGGTGGAGGTGTTCCCGTATCTGGGGGCCAGTGGCACGGCTCTGGCCGCCTGGCATGTCGCGGAGGCGGGGCGGGTGCTGCGCAGCAATGGCAGCCGGGTGATCCTCAGCTTCAGCTACCGCAAGGATGTGGTGGGCCGACGGGTGTCGCGGCGATGGCGGCGCAGGCCGAATTTGCAGTGCTGCTGAACGGAACCCGTGAGCTGGCGCTATGGGACGGTGCTGCCTATTGGCTGCGTCTGGCGTCCAGCTGCGCCGGATGATCGGCGCGCCGCCGCAAGGGTTCGCAGCGCATCAGCCACGCGGGCGATGACCTCGCCCCAGGCGCCGGAACGCCTTTGCCGAAAGAGCCGCATGCTCGGGTACCACGGGCTGTCCTCGCGCTCCTCCATCCAGCGCCAGTCGGCGTCGCTGGCGAGCAGCGTCCAGACGGGGAGGCCGAGCGCGCCGGCTAGGTGGGCCGGCATCGAATCGATGCTGATGACGAGATCGAGGCCGCGCATCACCGCTGCCGCCTCGAGGATGTCGTCGGAACCGGAGAGGATGCCGAAATCGGGCGTCCGCTCCTCCAGCGCAGGGCCGCGCTGGAGGATATGCAGCGCGACGTCAGCGACGGTCCCGAGCGGTGCGAGCAGGCCGAAGGGCACTGAGCGGCGCTCGTAATCCCAGTCACCGGACCGCCAGACCAACCCCACTGCGAGACCAGGGTGTGCCAAGCCGGTGCCTGCCCGCAGGTCCCGGCGGGGCAGGTGCAGATAGGGGACCTGGGCGGGGAGGGTGCCGATCGTGGTGCGGAGGACATGGGGCAGTTCCATCACCTCCACATCGACGTCATAGGCGACCTCCGGAGTACCGTCATGCAGCGGCAGAAGGCGTCCGACCCCCGACATCGTACGGAGCAGCGGGATAAGCGCCGGCTGCGCCCAGACTGTTAGATCGGATGCGCGGGCCTGGACGAAGGGTGCGAAGCGGATGAACTGGATGGTGTCGCCGAGGCCGTGATAGCAGCGGATGAGGATCCGCCGCCCGTCCAGCGGCGTGCCGTCCCAGACGGCCTGCAGGTGGCGTGGGCGGCTCCAGTCCCGCACCCCGGCGCGGGCGCGCAGCATCGCTTCGCTGATGCCCCAGGCCTCCTCCCAGTCGCCGCGGCGCATATGATGCACCCACAGGGCTCCCGGATCACTGCTGACCACTGATACGATCCCCTGCTGCTCCCGCCGTACCGCTGCGAGCATTCCGCACCGAACTGGCAGCGCAACGCATCTGCCGCCGGGCGGTTCCGCGCAACATGGTGCGGGATGATGCTGGGTTCTGTCAGCACTCGCGCCAACCATGACGACGTGAGGTGGTGGCTGGGTTCTGGTTACGCCGCGCCAAGAATAACGAGTGCAGTGATGGCACGGCGGAGGTGAGGCAGGCGACGGCGGCGGGCAGAGACGTATTGGTTGTGGCGGGCGCAGGAACAGAAGAAGCTGCGGAGCTCGTCGTAGCTTCGACAGAACCGCTCCGCTGACGCGAAGCTCTTGAACCCGCGCATACATCGCGTGCGGCCTTTCATGCGCTGATGGTCTTGCTCGATGGCCTAATCGCAAATGACAAATTCTGCTTGGTTCGCCGCTCTCGCTTGCGCCGGAGCTGGTCCCGGCTGACGCTGCGGGAGCGCTCCAGGCGAGCCGGCATGACCCCAGCTGTGTCCCTCCAGACGGGAGGGACAGATGCGATGCCAGTGGACCATGCATCGGACGGCGCGGCCGGCTCCGGATGGCCAGCGTTGATGGGATCGGGCCTATCAGGAGGTGTTGGCCTGGACCACGGAGATGGCCGCCGCGTCTGCCGACGGGTTGCGCGGCCCCGGCCTGCGGGAGGATGGCCATGAGAGCGGCCCTTTATGCGCGGGTATCGACCCAACGCCAGGCCCAGGCCCAAACCGTCGAGCAGCAGATCAAGCGCCTGACCGGCCATGCGCACCAGCAAGGCTGGGCCATCCTCCCTGATCAGGTGTTCCGCGATGATGGCTACAGCGGTGCTTCGCTGCGGCTGCCAGGTCTCGATTGCTTGCGCAACCGCGCCGCAGCCCGCAGCCTCGATCTGGTCCTGATCACCGCACCGGACCGGCTGGCGCGCAACTACGTGCATCAGGTCCTGCTGCTGGAAGAGCTGCAGGGACATGGCTGCGGCGTGCAGTTCCTCGACCGTCCCATGAGCCAGGATCCCCATGATCAGCCGCTGTTGCAGATCCGCGGTGCGGTGGCGGATTATGAACGCACGGTGATCACTGAGCGCATGCGGCGTGGCCGCCAGCGCAAGTTGGAGGCGGGAGTGATGCTGCCCTGGACCAGAGCGCCTTTCGGCTACCGGGTAGATCCAGATCGTCCGCGCGATCCTGCAGGTGTCCGCATTGAGGAGGCCGAGGCAGCCATCGTGCGCGAGATGTTTGCCTGGTATGCAGATGAAGCTCACAGCTTCTGCTCGCTGGCACGCCTGCTGGAGCAGCGCGGCATCCGAACCTCGACGGGCCTGGCTCGCTGGAACCTGGCGAGTATCCATGGCCTGCTGACCAACCCGGCTTATGCCGCCAGGTCTATGGCAATCGCTGGCACCGCCGCGGCAGCTTGGAACGGCGCTCGGCAAAAGCACCGCGCAAGCGCTCCGCCATGAGCCGGGTGGATGCGCCGCGGGAGGAGTGGATCCTGGTGATCGAAATCCCGCCGCTCGTCAGCGAGGAGCAGTTCGACCGTGTGCAGGCTCGGCTCACCAGCAACCGGCGCTTTGCCACCGCAACAACAAGGCCCATCCCTACCTGCTGCGGGGCCTGGTCAGCTGCGGCCTGTGCGGTCTGGCCTGCCTGGCTCGGGCCAACATGCACCGGTATCGCTACTACTCCTGCACCGGCAAGCTGCCGGCCCTGTTCTCGCATCGGGAGCAGAAATGTCCGTCGCCAGCGTGTTGCACCGGTCGGAGGATCGGACGCATTGAGCCCGACCCATGTCTCGGGTCATACGATGCGGGCGTACTCCGGTCGGCCAAGCTCAAGCATGCGGTTCAGCACGTCGGCGGCAATCGCTACCTCGGTGCTCTGGCGCCGGTCGGTCTGCGAACGTAGGCCATCACCGATGACACGTTTCCATCTTGAAATGTCGGATTCCACAAGCGGTCCGGTGTTGTATCCTGAGATCTTCTGCCAGCCCATGCGCTCGCGCTCGGCGATGAGCTGCAGATGTCGGTCGCAGCGGGTCGGCGCAGTCTCAGTCGTGTCGCTCCGCACGGCACTCGAGCGAGGCGGAATGATAACGTCGGCATCTGGATGCTGCGCAGCGACCGCGGCGTAGACGTCGTCCCTGTCGTAGGCACCGTCACCGATGAAGGACGCCACCGGCCCCTCGACCTGGTCGAGCAACGGGCCAATCTGCGAGCCATCGTCGGCACCTTGTCGGTCAGCTCTGATGCAACGATGAGCCCGGTATCAGCGTCGGTGGCGAGATGAAGCTTGCGCCAGCCACGCCGCGTTCTCGTGCCGTGCTTCTCCACGAGCCACTCGCCGGGGCCACAAAGCTTCAGCCCCGTGCTGTCCACCAGCAGGTGCACGGGCTCACGCCCGCGGCGCGGGCGCGGTACCTCCAGCGTCTCCGCTCGGCGGCTCATTGTGCTGTGGTCCGGTACGTCGAGGTCGAGGCCAAGCAGGCCGATGATGGAGGCGATGAGGCCCTCCGTCTGGCGCAGCGCCAGATGGAACACCGTCCGCAGGGTCAACGCCGTGGTGATCGCCAGTGCGGAGTAACGCGGCTGCCCGCCCCGAGTGGTCCGCCGCTCAGCTCGCCAAGCCCCGATCGCCTCTGCCGTGAACCACACCGTCAAGCTGCCGCGTGCCCGCAGACCCGCCTCGTAGGCAGGCCAGTTCGTCACTCTGTGGTGCTGGCGTGGAATGTGGTGCCGGCGGTCGGCATTGGCTTTGAATGGCAAATAGGGCGCCCCTAAACGAGATCGGGCATGGCCCAGGTCCTATCCTACCCCAGCAACGCTAGTAGGGCCCATCTGTGCACCACGCTCGTTCTGGGGCAAAAAGACAGCTGTGACGGGGGAGGCAGACGGAGAGGGGCCATCTGTCGCTAGGCATAGCTCCTCGCCCACCCCACGGGTAATGTTGCTTGGATCGAATCTATCCGCGCCATTAACAGACATGTGAGGTGCAATCACCGGCGACGGCGCTTTACTGGTCCGGCGTCCTCACTCCCAATCAAGCCACCGCAGGTTCAAGCCGTTCGACATCGCCTTCGCGCCATTGATGCCGGGTCAGCAGCGTGGTCGCCTCGCTGCCGGTATCTCGAGCGCGGCGCCGATAGCGGCAGGTGTGGTGATGCCTAGCTCGTCCATCTCGCGGCCGATTGCCATACGTAACCGAATAGTCTCCAGCCGGTCATCAGTCCGATGCCGGCATTCCTGGAACGAGACCTTCGGCTTTTCGGGCGGCAGGCTTATGTTGGGGATGTTGGTCGCCGCCGATGCTGGCGCTAGCCTACTCCAGGTCCGGAACGGCCCAAGCTAGGGCGATGGGTCATACGTTCTCTCGCCAGAAACTGCCCCGCCTGGGCAACGAGCCGACGATCTGCCGCGCCGGCAACAAGTCCAGCGGCGGTGAAATGCTCGTATGCTTCGATCACTGCCACTGCAGCAGCCTGAATATCCCCTTTAACCCGATGCTCGGGGTCAGCCCAACCCGCGGTCTGGAGTACCAACAGCGCTCGTCTGAAGCGATCCTCGGCAATGATCTGCTCTCGGGCCATGATGGTTTGCTCTCCGCTCGTGGTTGCGCCTTGGCCCGGTGTCTTGATCGGCTGAAGCCACCGGGAATCACGCCCGGCCGGTAGCGTCCGTCAAGGTGGTGGAATTTGCTGATGAGCTTGGGACAGCCACGGCTCAGGCAAGCTTCGGGAGCCGTGAATTATTTTCTCCGACGGTAGCGTACGACTGGCGAGCATCACCTGCCGAAGCCCAGAGATACCGTGTTCGCAGTCAAGACCCGCGATGCGGCGACCTCACCCGTCGGCGAGACCGCGTCGCATCAAGCGACGGCTGGTTTCCTCGAACCCCGCGCCCGATAGAGGCCCTGTGCGGTTCCATTTCCCTGCTCCACTTCGAGGTGGAGCATCTCGATCCCGAGCTCGCGCGCCCGGTCCAGCGCAAAGGCGAGCAGCCGCCGTCCAACGCCACGCCCGCGCAGTTCTGGCACGAGATAGAAGTCATCGATGAATCCGTCCCGCTCACCGTACTCGATGCTGTAGCCCAGCGTGATCACTAGCTGTTTGATCCCGGGGTTTGATGGTGCAGTCTTCCAGCAGGCGTGGAAGG
>NZ_JCACHA010000377.1:0-2620 GCF_059503625.1 Skermanella sp. | reverse complement strand
GCCTCATGCTGCGAAGGCTATGCCGAAGAACAATATGATCCCGGACGGACACTCATAAATCAAACGTCATGTCGAAAACTTCATTTCGAAACCTAAGCAATCCCATGAAAGACGACCAGCATTTGCGAAACATCGACAAAGCCGAAACCATATTGTCTGCAGTCTTGTCCCTCACGCATTCCAATACTGTCCGTCGATTATCGCTTCAAGATTGGGAAGACCAGATATGGAACTCGATGTCGTCATTCGCGGTCAGTCGAATGCATTCCTCCTCCTCAGCGATGATTTCGGCGGCGTCGGCGCCGCCACGCTGATCGCCGACCTACAGAAGCTGCTCGGCTTCGACGGCGTCAACGACAAGATCCGCCTGACGGCTGACTGGTACACGCCGGGGCAGCAAACGGTTTATGGCGGCACCTCCCTCATCGGCGACTGGGTGCAGCGCGGCACCGACGGCAGCTGGCAGGCGAAGTCGCACGAGCAGGACCTGCTGAACTACATCGCCAAGAACCCGCATCCGCAAGCAACGGAGACAGCGGTCGTCTGGCTCCACAGCGAGTATGACAGCCTCAACACCTCGCTCACCAAGGCCGAGTGGGAAAGCGCCGTCCGCACCGATGCATCCTGGGTGCGCAAAGGCCTCGGCCTCGACGCCGCCCACAGCCCCTATGTCTTCGTCAGCGCCATCCCCTTCGTTGGCGCTTCCAACGCGACGACGCAGGCCATCCGGCTCGGCATGGAAGAGCTCTCGGCCGATCGCTCCTTCGGCGCGCTCGTCGGCGCGCGCGACCTCGACCTCGACATGAGCTACAAATTCCCGACGGAGACCACGACGCTCAACTACGGCTCCGCGCACATGTCGAAGCAGGACACGGTGCAGACCGGCCATCGCCTCGCCCTGGCACTCGCTGAGGAGTGGGCGCAGTATGCGCGCCCGAATTCGCCCGTGGCCCTGGCCAAGGGGAATATCGCGGATGAGGGACCGAAGGCGGTCAGCGCCATCCTGCAGGATGCGGCCACGCTCCTGGTGAAGGTGGCGCATGACCAGTCGGCGGGCTTCGCCGCGCTGGACCCGCAGGCCGCGGGCGGCATCGGCTGGTCGGTGCGCAATGCCGCCGGCGCCGTCACCGCCGACTCCGTCAAGGTGGTGTCGGCCGACACGCTGCAGGTCCACTTCACCGCCGCCCTGCCCACCGATGGCGTCGCCTACTACGGCTATGGCTATGGCCGCCTGGCCGCCGCCAACCAGCCGGGCGAGGGGAATGCGGTCTATGATCAAAGCGGCCTGCCGCTCTGGACCCCGGCCAAGGGCGTCGCGCTCAGCGCGCCGACGCCGGCGCAGATCGCGCTCGGCACCGGCTCCGACACGCTGGTGCTGCGCATCTCGCAGGATGCCTATCAGGGTAGTGCGCAGTACACCGTGAAGGTCGACAACGTGCAGATCGGCGGCGTGCAGACCGCAACCGCCCTGCACCTCTCCGGCATGTTCGACACGGTGACGATCAAGGGTGACTGGGGCGTCGGCAGCCACTCCGTCGCCGTCACCTTCCTCAACGATGCCTTGGGCAGCGGCCCGGGCGCCGACCGCAATCTCTTCGTGGACGGCATAACCTATGACGGCGTCGCGGTCGCCAAGGGTGCGGCGGCGCTGACCAGCGCGGGGACGGCGAGCTTCGCCCTGCAGGACAGCACCGCGATCCCCGGCTCCTCCACCGCACCGGCGCCGGCGGAGATCGCGCTCGGCACCGGCTCCGACACGCTGGTGCTGCGCATCTCGCAGGATGCCTATCAGGGCAGCGCGCAGTACACCGTGAAGGTCGACAACGTGCAGATCGGCGGCGTGCAGACCGCGACGGCCTGGCACTCGTCAGGCCTGTCGGACACGGTGACCATCAAGGGCACCTGGGCGACGGGTGACCACAAGGTCGCCGTCACCTTCCTCAACGATGCTTGGGGCGGCAGCGCGGCAAGGGACCGCAACCTCCATGTCGATGGCATGAGCTACGACGGCGTCGCGGTCGCCAACTGCTCCGCCGCCCTGGTCAGCAACGGCGCGGCGACCTTCACCGTGCACGACACCGACCAGATGTTCGCCTGAGGGGGCAGGCCGCCCGCGTCAGCCAGCGTGGCCGACGAAGCCGCGGGCGAGGTTTGCGTAGATCTCCGCTTTGAACGACACGGCCAGGGACGGGAGCGTCGCCAGCAGCATCCATCGCCAGGCGTCGAATTCCGGGCGGGGGTCGAGGTCGAGGCGGATCTCGGCATCCTCGCCGAGGAAGCGGAGGGCGAACCACTTCTGCCGCTGGCCGCGATACCGGCCGCCGAGCGCCTTGCCGAGCAGATGCGCTGGTAGTCGTAGCGGAGCCAGTCCGGGTGCTCGGCGATGATCGCCGCGTTGCGGGTGCCGATCTTCTCCTCCATCTGGACGAAGATGTCGCTATCCAGCCATCAGCGGCAGAAGTATTTGAACTAACTTGCTCGACGCGCGACTTATCGCAGGTGATCGATGCCACCCGCTCGGCCGAGACATACCCTCACCGCCGCCGCCGCCGACGACCTCATGTCCAGGAACGGCAGTGCCCAGACCCGCCCGGCCCAGGAGATCGGTACCAGCAGCATC
>NZ_JCACHA010000376.1:0-2622 GCF_059503625.1 Skermanella sp. | reverse complement strand
TGGTCGAGGTCTATCAGCGATGCATCGTCGCCAGCCGCCACATCGACAACCTGTCCTTCGAACGGGTGCTCGATGGATCGGTTCTTCGTTGTTTCACCCATTACCCGGTGCCGCACGACGACTTGTTGCGGGTCCTGGATGCCGGCGACGGTGCCCGATGACGGTCACCCGGGCACTGCGACGGCTCCCGTCATCAGGGTACGCGCCGTCCTGAAGACGACGGCGCTGTCGGCGATCCAGCCGCCATCATACCGGATCTCCGACCCGACGGAAACGACGCCGGACGGATTGCCGACCCGGATTTCACCGTCCGCCGCCGGCGGCGATGCCAGCAGGTTGGGCACCGTCCCCGCTATCCGGCAGGCGACGCCGACGCACATGGCTCCGGTCAGGGTCACGGCCCGATGCGCCCGCTCCATAGACAGCATCCGGACACCGATCTCATGGGTCGCCGGTTCGAACGCCTCGCCGTCCAGGGTCCTGAACAGCTCCGGTTGAACGACCATCGCGATCTTCGGATTGGACAGGCCGACGGCATCCTGGGTGGCAGCCAGACCCATCATCACCCCGGCCTGTCTGCGGATCCGGTCGAGCTTGGCCATCAATCCCGGAACGGCTTCGATCTCGTCCGGCGATTCCGTGCCTTCGATGCCCAGATCGGATGCCCGCACATAGACGACCGGGTTGCTGGCATCGATCAGGGAGACTTCCAGCTCGCCGACGCCGTCGACCGTGATCCTGTCCACGACATTGCCGGTCGGCAGCAGGCCGGGAGTGACGGTGCCGCCTGGATCCAGGAAGTCCAGCCTGATCCGGGCGGCCGTTCCGGCGACGCCGGCGATGGCGAAGTCCCCCCTGGTCACCGCCTTGCCGTCCTTCACGTCGAAGCGGGCATGGATGATCTTGCGGGTATTGGTGTTGTGGATGCGGACCAGCACCTCGCCGTCAGCAGCCACGACCAGTCCGGTATCGACCGCGAAGGGACCGACCACGGAAGAAAGGTTTCCGCAGTTGGCGCCGTAGTCCACCAGGGGCCGGTCGACGACGACTTGGCCGAATGTGTAATCGACATCGGCTTCGGGGTGGGTGGACGGTCCGATGATCGCCACCTTGGACAGCGAAGAAATGCCGCCGCCCATGCCGTTGAGTTGGCGGCCGTACGGGTCGGGCGTGCCGAGCACGTCCAGGAACAGCTGGTCCCGCTCGGCCCGATCGGCCGGCAGGTCCCGCTCGTGGAAGACGACGCCCTTGCTGGAACCGCCGCGCATGAAGACGGCGGGAACGAATCTCTGGCTCATGGTGCTTCCTTGCTGATTTCGGCCACCTGATCGCGCCAGACGAACGGCAGGATGCCGCCATGACGCCACCATGCCAGTTCATCTTCGGTTTCGATGCGTAGCGTCAGGGGGATGGTTGTCCGGTTGCCGTCGGCACGGTTGATGACGCAGGTAATCGAGGCGCGGACGCCGAGTTCGGTCGCCAGATCCGGCAGATCGAAAGTTTCCGTGCCGTCGATCGCCAGTCCGTCCGCCGTCGTCTCGTTCGGGAAGACGAGCGGCAGGATGCCCATGCCGATCAGGTTGGTGCGGTGGATGCGCTCGAAGCTTTCGGCGATCACGGCGCGGACGCCCAGCAGCGCTACGCCTTTGGCCGCCCAGTCGCGTGACGATCCGCAGCCGTAGTTGCGCCCGGCAACGATGACCAGGGGAACTCCGCGCCGGCCATACTCGAGCGCCGCGTCGAAGATCGGCAGGTCAGTGCCGTCCGGCAACAGCCTTGTCATAGCTCCTTCCACGCCCGGAACGATTTTGTTACGGAGCCGGATGTTTGCGAAGGTCGCCCGCACCGCGACTTCGTGATTGCCGCGCCGCGTCCCGTAGGAGTTGAAGTCGGCCGGCTTGACCCCCCGATCCGTCAGGAACCGCGCAGCCGGTGAGCCGGCGACGATGGCACCCGACGGCGATAGATGGTCGGTGGTGATGCTGTCGCCCAGCACGGCGAGCGGCCGCATGCCGGTCACCGGACCGACCGCCGGGATATCCGGCGACAATGCGTCGAAATATGGCGGGCAGCGGACATAGGTACTGGCGGGATCCCAGGCGAAGCGGTCGCCCGCTTCACCGCCCAGTTTCTCCCACGTCTCGTCACCGTCGAACAGGTCCGCATATTTGCTGCGGAACAGGTCCGGCCCATAGGCGGAGTCGATGATCGCGATGATTTCCTCGGTATCCGGCCAGATGTCCTTCAGGGTGACCGGAAGGCCGTCATTGCCCACGCCAAGCGGGCCGGTCGAGATATCGGCCGTCATCGCCCCGGCCAGCGCATGGGAGATGACCAGGGCCGGCGAGGCCAGATATGCAGCCCTGACGTTGGGATGGATGCGGCCTTCGAAGTTGCGGTTGCCCGACAGCACGGCGGCCGCCACCAGCTTGCCGGCTTCGATCGCTTCCGCCATGGGCTTGGGGATCGGACCGGACATGCCGTTGCACGTGGTGCAGCCGAATCCGACGACATGGAAGCCCAGCGCATCGAGCGACGCCTGGAGGCCTGTACGCTCGAGTACCGCCGCGACGACCTGACTGCCGGGCGCCAGCGAGGTCTTGACCCACGGCTTGACCGACA
>NZ_JCACHA010000375.1:0-2622 GCF_059503625.1 Skermanella sp. | reverse complement strand
CTCGTCGAGCACGAGCAGGACATGGGCTCCCTGGATCTCGGCGAGTACGTCGTTCAGCTCGGTCACGCTGAACGAGCCTTCCGGCAGCAGCTCGTCGAAGCTGGACATTGTGCGCCGCGCCGCAAACGGATTGTCCACTTCGGAACGGTAGAACGTACCGGGGATACGCCGCAGGAAGTTGCGGAAGACATCCTCGAAGCTCAGTTCGGCGCTGCAGGTCAGCTTCAGCGTGAAGTAGCCGGCCTGCGAGGCGATCTGCTGGATCGCGTTGGCAAGCGAGGTCTTGCCGCGGCCGCGGTCGCCGAACAGGACGACGTGGGCGCGCTCTTCCTCGATCGCGGCGATGATCCTGCGCAGGGTGTTGAGCCGCCCGACGAACAGGGAGTTGACTTCCTGCTTGGGACGGGTCGGCGTGAAGGCTTCGCGCAGCGCCTTGTTCAGCTCGGGCGTCAGGCCCGGCAGATTGCCGCTGGCGCGCGACCGAAGCGTTCCCGCTACCGGCAGGGAGAAACGCGGCAGTTCCAGGTCTTCGTCGTCGGCCTTGCGGCTACGCTCCGCAGGCTTGCGGGCTTGCGGCTCGTCGCCCTTGCGGGCGTGCAGCAGGTCGGTGGCCGGCCGCATCATGAAGGCGCGATCTTCCTGAACCGCGCCGGCCTGGACGGAGGGGGCCTGCCGGTGGGCGCGCGGCTGATCGTCTTCATAGCTGGACTGGCGAGCGGGCTGCCCGCCGTCCTGGTAGCCGTCCAAATCGGGATCGTCGTTGGGATCGCCAAGATCGGACACCAGACGGGGGCCGAACGGTGTCACGCGCGGATCCAGATCCGGCCGGACATTCTCACCTGAGCCGGCCTCACCGAACTGGGGATTACGCCGTTTCCGGAAAAAGTTACGCATACGTCGGTTTTACCTTTGAACACGTTGATGCCACGACCAAGCCCTGGAACCGCATATCTTCCAATTTGGGGCACCGGGCAGGTTCCCTCCGGGGTGCTTTGGTATATACCTCGGAGGGAACCGGTCCTCAGGAAGCGAGAGCCGACTTCTTTTCGGTCTCGCCGGACTGCCCGCTGAGGACCGACCGCTCGATATCCTTCCAGGCGCGGAGCGCCAGACTGTCGGGCAGTTCGACGTCGTCCATGCCGATGATGTCGCCGCGCTTCAGCGGACGCTTGATCACGGCATCGGCCAGCAACCCGATCGGAACGTGTCCGGCCGTGTCGGCGATCCGGACCGCCTCGCCCCGCACGTCGAAGCTCCCGATACCGGACGCGATCTTGTCGCCCGGCTTCAGGTCGCGCTTGACCACGGTGCAGACGCTGGCCACCGGGCGGGCGGAGTTGTCCAGCAGGATGCGGCCCTGGTTCATGACGCGCTTGATCGTCCGGAGGATTTCCAGGTGCACGAAGATATTGTGCTTCAGGACGACATAATAAGGGCCATCGCCCAGTTTAAGGTACCGCAGCGCGCCTTTCTGACGCGGATCGTGCTTGCCGACGACGAAGACGCCATGCGGCAGCTTGAGCGACAGGACGTAGTCGGCGATCGGCTTGCCCAGCTTCTCGGCGGCTTCGGCCAGGGCGCTGCCTCCCGTGCGCAGGTCGTCGTCGGGAACACCCAGCAGGCCGGGCTTCGCGACTTCGGCGCCAAGGCCGTTGGCGACGAAGGCCTGCTCGATCTGGACCTTGGTGCCATCCGTGAAGGAGGTCACCATCGGCAGGCTGATGCCGCTCCGGTTGCCCCAATAGGTCATGTCCTCGAGCGTCGGGTCCTGGTTCAGGAAGCCCTTGATATTGCCGTAGACCAGCGGCTCGAAGCCCATGTCCAGGACTTCTTCCTTCAGTGCCGCCTGACAGCCGGGCTGGTCGCCTTCGGCCTCGGTCACCAGACCCTTGCCGACGAAGTAGGAGCCGGCGGTGATGTGGAACTCCGAGTTCATCGTGACGACGGGCAGGTTGGCGCTGAGCGCCGCCGCCACCACGTCGGTCGCGTGGATGGCATCGCCGGTGCATTCCAGCACGACGTCGGAATTCTCGATCAATTCGGCAAGCGAGTTGGTCAGCAGTTCCGGACGCGGAAAGCCGGTGCAGCCGTCGACCGGCCGCCGGGTCAACACGCGGGAAGCCTTGAAGCCTTCCTGCCGGTCCAAGGCCATGATGAAGTGCGAGGAAATAAACCCGGTGCCCACAACACCGATCCGAACAACCGGACTGTCCATCATATCAATCTCCTTTGGGGGCGCCGGTCAGACGACGGCGCCCGAATAGTCGGCATTTTCACTGTCAGATTTGAATTCCGGCTGCCAGCCGGAGAAATCCTGTTCCATCAGCCGCAGCAGATACTTGCCGTAGCCCGACTTCATCAGCGGCGCCGCCAGCGTGTTCAGCTGGGCATCGTCGATGTAGCCCATGCGCCAGGCGATCTCTTCCGGGCAGGCTACTTTCAAGCCCTGCCGGGCCTCGATCACCTCGATGAAGTTGCCGGCACCCAGCAGGCTGTCGTGGGTTCCGGTATCGATCCAGGCGGTGCCGCGTCCGAGCAGTTCGACCGAGAGCTGACCACGCTCCAGGTAGACGCGGTTGAGATCGGTGATCTCCAGCTCGCCGCGCGGGCTCGGCTTCAGGT
>NZ_JCACHA010000374.1:0-2624 GCF_059503625.1 Skermanella sp. | reverse complement strand
AGCTGCCGGCAAGGGCGAGGGCACGACCATCTACCGCCTGCGCGACTGGGGCGTCAGCCGCCAGCGCTACTGGGGCTGCCCGATCCCGGTCATCCACTGCGAAGCCTGCGGCATCGTTCCGGTGCCGGAACAGGACCTGCCGGTCGAACTGCCGACCGATGTCAGCTTCGACCAGCCGGGCAATCCGCTGGACCATCACCCGACCTGGAAGCACGTGGCCTGCCCAACCTGCGGCGGCGACGCCCGGCGGGAAACCGACACCTTCGACACCTTCTTCGAAAGCTCCTGGTACTTCGCCCGTTTCTGCTCCCCGCACGAAACGGCGACCGCTTTCGACCGGAGTGCGGCGGACTACTGGCTGCCGGTGGACCAGTATATTGGCGGCGTCGAGCACGCCGTGCTCCACCTGCTGTATTCGCGCTTCTTCACCCGCGCGCTCAAGGACTGCGGCTACCTCAGCGTGGCCGAGCCGTTCGAGGGTCTGATGACCCAGGGCATGGTGACCCACGCGACCTACAAGGACGCTCAGGGCCAGTGGCTCTACCCGGAAGAGGTCGAGCAGCGCGACGGCGTGCCCGTCCGGATCGACGGCGGCGAGCCGGTCGAGATCGGCCGGCTGGAGAAGATGAGCAAGTCCAAGAAGAACGTCGTCGGGCTCGAGCACATCATCGACACCTACGGCGCCGACACCATGCGGCTGCTGCTGCTGTCCGACAGCCCGCCGGAACGCGATCTGGAATGGACCGAGTCGGGCATCGACGGGGCGTGGCGCTACGTCGCCCGCGTCTGGCGCCTGATCACCGAACCCGCCGCGGAGCTTGCCCCGGCCGGCAGTCCGCAGCCGGCGGAGATTTCCGACAAGGGGCAGGCGGCTCGCCGGATCGTCCACAAGACGATCGACGGCTTCGGCGACGACGTCGAGAAGTTCCGCTTCAACAAGGCGGTCGCCCGCGTCCGGGAGCTGACCAACGCGCTGGCGGAGCTGGACGGCAAGGGCGCCGGCGAGGGATGGGTGCTGCGCGAAGGCTATGAGACGCTGGTCAAGCTGATCGGCCCGATGATGCCTCACCTGGGCGAGGAACTGTGGCAGGGGCTGGGCCATACCGAGCTGCTGACCGAGTCGCCCTGGCCGGAGGCCGATCCGGCGCTGGTCGTGGACGAAAGCGTCGTGGTGGCCGTCCAGGTCAACGGCAAGCTCCGCGCCCAGCTTCCGCTGCCGCGCGACGCCGCCAAGGACATCGCCGAGGAGGCGGCCCTGAACGACGCCAACGTCCAGCGCGCCATGGAAGGCAAGCCGGTCCGCAAGCTGATCTACGTGCCCAACCGGATCGTCAACGTGGTTGTCTAAGCATGGGGTCGTCTGAGCATGCGGTCGTGTAAGGCTTCTCACGGGAGAAGGCCGTGGTGAAGGTTGCGGCTGGCCGCATCGATGGTTTCCTGCGCCGCCCGGACCCCTCGGTCCGGGCGGTGCTGTTCTACGGCCCCGACAGCGGGCTGGTGCGCGAACGGGCCGATACGGTGGCGCGCGGAGTCTGTCCGGACCAGCACGATCCCTTCCGCGTCGTCGATATCCTCGGCTCCGCGATCGCCAAGGACGCGGCCCGGCTGGCCGACGAAGTGGCGTCGATGTCGCTGACCGGCGGACGCCGCCTGATCCGCGTCCGCGATGCCGACGACGGCGTTACCGGTTCCTTCGCCGCCCTGTTCGAGTCGATGCCCGGCGGCGACAGCATGGTGGTGGTCGAGGCCGGCGACCTGCCCAAGGCCTCCAAGCTCCGCGCCCTGTTCGAGAACTCCGACTACGGCGCCCCGATCCCCTGCTACGTCGAGGATGAATCGGCCTTGGCCGACACCATCGGATCGATGCTGGCGGGGCACAAGCTGACCGTCAGCGCCGACGCCCGCGACTTCCTCGCCGCCAACCTCGTCGGCAACCGGATGGTGGCGCGGGGCGAGATCGAGAAGCTGGTGACCTATATGGGCGGTCCCGGCCGGGTCGAGCTGGAAGACGCCCAGGCCTGCATCGGCGACAGCGGCGCCCTGGAACTCGACGCCCCCTGCTGGGCCGCCGGCGACGGCGACTTCGCCGGGGTCGACCGCGCGCTCCGCCGGCTCTTCGCGGAGGGTATGAGCCCGGTCCCGATCCTCCGCACGGCGCAGCGCCACTTCCAGCGGCTTCAGCTGGTCGTGGCCCAGGTCCAGCGGGGCGACTCGCTCGAACGCGCCGTCGGCACGCTGCGCCCGCCGCTGTTCTTCAAGGTGAAGAACCAGTTCATCGCTCAGGCCAAGCGCTGGTCGCCCGCCGCCCTGCGCCAGGGCCTCGACCGCCTGACCGAGGCCGAGGCCGACTGCAAGCGCACCAACATGCCGGACGAAACAGTCTGCGCCCGCGCTTTCTTCCAGCTGGCGGTACTCGCGCGCAGCCGGCGGTAGGATCCGGCTTCCGTCCGGTCACGGACGGGGTAACACTCCATCCTCCAGGCAATTACCTGCCGATTCAAATAGTTGAACGTGATCGGACGCCTTGCTCTATGCTAGGCAGGTTGTTTGCGTAGCCAACTGATTGGCTCTTAAGGCCGCAGGAATGGACACCTCGATCACGACTTGCAGGGCGCGCTGAATGG
>NZ_JCACHA010000373.1:0-2624 GCF_059503625.1 Skermanella sp. | reverse complement strand
GTATCCGTCATCGGCACCCCACATTGTGGTGAAGGTTGCGACACGCGAGGATAGGCGGCAACAAGGGTTTGGTTAGTCAGGCGGTTTGTGCAGCGCGTTCGGCCTTCCAGGCCCAGGGGAGCAGGCGGTCGAGATCGTTGGCCTTGACCTCACCGGACGCCATGGATTCGAGCACATCGGTGAGGTAGGTGACGGGATCGATGTCGTTGAGCCGGCAAGTCTGGATCAGCGAGGTGAAGATGGCCCAGGAGCGCGCGCCGGCATCCGATCCGGCAAACAAGCTGTTCCGGCGCACGGTGGCCACGACACGATGACGTCGCTCGATGCTGTTGCTGTCGAGCTCGACGCGCCCGTCCTCGATGAACACGCACAGACCGTCTCAGTGCTTGAGCAGGTAACGCATCGCCTTGGCGACCGGCATCTTGCCGGAGACCCGGCCAAGCTGCTCGTCGAGTAAACCTTCAGCGCCGCCACCACGGGCCTGCTCTGCTCCTGGCGCACCGCCCTGCGCACCTCGGCCGGCTGGCCGCGGATGGTGTCCTCGATGCGGTACAGCTCGGCGATGCGGCGCAGCACTTCCCCGGCGACCGGCGAGCCGGAGGACTGATGGAGATCAAGGAAGTCCCGCCGGCCGTGAGCCCAGCAGTAGGCGAGCGTCACCGCACCGACATTGGCGGCGGTGGCCTCCTCCTTGCCGATCAGCCGCTTGAAGCCGCCCCAGCCGTCCACCTGCAGGACGCCGCTGTAGCCGGCGAGCACCTCCACGGCCCGGGCGTAGACGCGGTCCTCGGTGTAGACGTAGGCGACCGCCGGTGGCCGCTCGCCCTGCCAGGGCGCGTCGTCGCGGGCCAGGCCCCACAGGTATCCCGTCCGGGCCGCCTTCCTGCCCTTGGCCGAGGCGGCGCGTTGATCGAGCACCGGCAGGTAGGTGTCATCGGCGAACAGCTTGGGCGAAGCCAGCACGTCGGCGAGCAGCCGCTCCCACAGCGGCCTCAACCACCACGCCGTGCGCCCGAGCCAGTCGGCCGGGGTCTGCCGGTCGAGCCTGACCCCGTCGCGGGCGAAGATCTGGCACTGCCGGTAGAGCGGCTGCCCGTCCTGGTATTTTGCTACCGCAATGTGGGCGAGCAGCGCCTCGGTGGGCAGACCGCCGGGGATGATGGTGTCGGGAGCCGGCGCCTGCACCACCGCCTCCGCGCAGGTCCGGCAGCCGTACCTGGGGCGCAGGATCACCCGCACGCGCAGCTTCATCGGGGTGATGTGCAGCCGCTTGCTCATCTCCACCGCGATCTCGTGCATCGCACCGCCGCAGCATGGGCAGGCCGTGTCGGCCGGCTCGATGCGGATCTCCTCGTGCGGCAGGTGATCGGGCAGATGTCCCAGGTTCCGCTTGGCCGGCGCCCGGCGCCGACGCAGCACGTCCTCGGTGTCGCCAGCCGCCTCGCCGGCGGCGGCAGCAGTGGCGAAGTCCTGCTCGACGTTTTCCAGGGCGAGTTGGAGTTGCTCGGGATCGAGGCGTTCGGACCTGGGTCCGGACTGGCGGTGAAGCAGCTGCTGAAGCACAGCGTCGAGTCGCCGACGTTCGGCCTCCGCTTCCTCATAGGCCACCTTCAGGTGACTGCGTTCGGCCTCCGCCTTCTCGTACGCGGTCTTCAAGTGATCGCGTTCATGGCACAAAGTATTAATTGCCCCTTCTTTCTGCTCAAGAAGGGCCGCCATCTCCACCAACTTCAAGCGAAGCTGATCCGGCTCTTGAGGGAGATTGGCGAGATCGACAGACATGATGAATTTTACTGATAATCCTCAGAAAACGCGAGAGATTTTTGGTTCAGCAGGCGGCCTGTGGCCGCGGCACAGACCGGAGGCGCAGGCGCTCCCAGGGTAAGCCAGCGAGCAGCACGGACAGCTGAATGGGCGCCAGCCGGACGGTGCCATCGCTCGCCGGCGGCCAGTGGAAATTGCCACATTCAAGTCTCTTGGTGACGAGAACCAGGCCGCTGCCATCGTAGACCAGGAGCTTCACGCGGTCGGAGCGGCGCGAGCGGGAAACAAAGACGTCGCCGGCGAACGGGTCGTGGCACAGCGTCACCTGCACCAGCGCAGCCAGTCGGTCCATGCCGGCGCGGAAGTCGACGGGCTGTGACCACACCAGCACTTGCACGCCCGGAGGCGGTGCGATCATCGTCCGAGCACCTCCAGCACGCGGCGCAGCGCCTCGCCATCAAAACCGGTCCCGACCCGCACCGCGACGCCATCGGGCAAAGCGATCTCAATGCGCTCGTCCGCTGCCCTGTCGATGGTCGGCAACTCGGTAACCCCGGGCGTTCCGGCGACCTCGACCGCCAGGAAACGTCCGTCCCGGCTTTCCATCTCCACCGACCGCCGTGTGCGATCGAGCCGCCAGGCCCACCAGCCAAAGGTCTTGCGCGACAGCCCCTGCGCCGCGCAGTAGTCGCCGCGGCTCTGCCCGCTCGCCTGCCACGCCTCGACATGACCCCGCCAGAACGCCTCCGCCGATCCCGTCGCCGTCGATCCCATAATCGCCTCCCATGTCTGCTCGGTAGGCGAGGGAGGCTATGGTTCGGTCGCCTCCGGCGCTACGTGGGGAGGACATGTCGGATACG
>NZ_JCACHA010000372.1:0-2630 GCF_059503625.1 Skermanella sp. | reverse complement strand
CGTGGCGGACGCGACTTCGATCGACTCGTTTGCCTTCGACGTTACCGGGTTGGGTTTCACCGTCAACGGCTCGAACCTGCAAACCGGCGGCCAGACCTTCGCGACCTACACCAGCACCGGCGGCGTTCTGACCGTCACCTTCGCCAACGGCGGCGCCAACGCCACCAACACGCTGGTCCAGGATGTGATCCGCGGCGTGCGCTACAGCAGCACGACATCCTACGGCGACGCCAAGATCCGTTTCAGCTTGAGCGACGGCACCACCAGCACGACCGCCGACGTGGCGGTCACCAGCAGCACCATCACCGTCGACCGCACCGACGAAGACACCGACGGCGACGCCGCCGACGGCTTCAGCTTGCGCGAGGCGCTGGCGCGCGGCGTGGCACAGGCGGGGGCAGACACTGTCGTCCTCGGCGGGCTCACGACGAACACCACGATCACCCTGACCGGCAGCACGGCGACGCTGGGGGCGGGCGACACGATCAGCCTGCTCGCCAGCAAGACCATAACCATCGCGGGCGCCACCGGCGGCGGGCTGGCGCTGGGCGGAGCCGGCACCTTCTCGGTCGGCAACAGCGGGACGCTGACCATCTCCGCCGCCATCTCTGGCACCGGCAGCCTGACCAAGACCGGCGGCACCACCCTGGAGCTGTCGGGCACCAACACCTATACCGGCGCCACCACGATCCAGAACGGCACCGTGACGGTCAGCGGCGGCTCGACCTTCTCCGACAGCGCCACCCTGAACCTCGTCGGCGGCACGCTGGTGCTGTCCGGCAACGAAACCATCGGTTCGTTGACCGGCGCCGGCACCGTCGCCACCAACGGCTACACGCTGACCGCAGGCGGCGACAACACCAGCACCACCTTCGAAGGCGTGATTTCCGGCGCCGGCGGGCTGACCAAGACCGGCACCGGCGTGCTGACGCTGACGGGGACCAACACCTACACCGGCACGACCACGGTATCGGCCGGCGGCGGCACCGGCGGGCTGACGCTGAACAGCAGCGGCGGCACGGCGCTGGCCAACGGCAGCGCGGTTTCGCTCGCCGGCATTCTGACGCTGTCGTCCGCGACCGAGACGATCGGCGCGCTGTCCGGCGCCGGCACGATCGCGCTGGGGGCCAACACGCTGACGGTCAGCCAGTCCGGCGACACCACCTTCTCCGGAGTCATCGGCGGCACCGGCACCCTGATCCTGTCGGGTACCCAGACCCACACCGGCACCACGACCGTTTCCGCCGGCGTGCTGAGCGTCGCCGCAGACGCCAACCTGGGCACTGGCGCCGTGACGCTGAACGGCGGCACGCTGACGGTGACCGGCGCCGTCACCATCGATAACGCCATCGTCCTGGGGGCGAGCGGCGGCACGGTGAGCGCCACCGCCGCCGCCACCCTGTCCGGCATTATCTCCGGCACGGGCGATCTCACCAAGACCGGCTCCAGCGCGCTGACGCTCGGCGGCGACAACACCTATTCCGGCGCCACAACCCTCAGCAACGGCGTCCTGATCGTCACGCACAACAACGCGCTGGGCACCTCGGCCGGCGGCACAACGGTCGCCAGCGGCACCACGCTCAGGATCGGAAACGGCATCACCATCGCCGACGCGCTGACGATCAGCGGCATCGGGGTGGACGCCACCTATGGCGCGCTCAAGGTCAACGATGGCACCGGCTCGGCCACCGTCACCGGCAACATCACGCTCGGGGCCGACGCCTCGGTCGGCTCCTACAACGCCGGCGATACGCTGACGTTGAGCGGGGTCATGTCCGGCTCCTATGCCCTGACCAAGGTCGGGAGCGGCAGCGTCGTCCTGTCGGGGGCCAACACCTATACCGGCGTCACCACCGTTTCGACCGGCACGCTGGTAGCGGCGCACGCCACGGCGCTGGGCACGACCGCCGGCGGGACCTCGGTCGCCAGCGGCGCTGCATTGGCGTTGCAGGGCGGCATCACGGTCGCCGACGCGATCACCGGGCTGGCCGGCGCCGGAGTTTCCAGCGGCGGCGCGCTGGTCAACCTCAGCGGGTCCAACACGATCAGCGGCGCCGTCACGCTGAGCGCCGCCGTGATCGTCAACACCGCTTCCGCCACCACCCTGACGATCGGCGGCACGCTGACGGGCGGCGCGCAGGCGCTGACCAAGGCCGGCGGCGGCACGCTGGTTCTTTCCAGCACCAGCAACAAGACCGACGCGTCCAAGCTGACCAGCGGCATTACGGTCTCCGCCGGCACCCTGGCGGTCGGCGCCAACGACGCGCTGACCGGCGGCACCGTGACCCTGAACGGCGGCACGCTCAGCCTGACCGGCACCACGACCTATGACAGCCTCGTGGCGCTGGGGTCGAGCGGCGGCACGGTCGATGTCGGCTCCGGGCTCAACGGGACGCTGTCCGGCGTGATCTCCGGCGGCGGCGCCCTGACCAAATCAGGTGCGGGCACCGTCACCTTGTCGGGCACCAGCGCCAACACCATGAGCGGCGCCCTGACCGTTTCGGGCGGCACGCTGGCGTTTGGTGTGGACAATCAACTCTCTTCCACGTTGGGCCTGACGCTGAACGGCGGCACGCTGGCCAAGACGGCGGGCGTCAACTTTTCCTAGGGCATGACCCTGGGTTGCGGCG
>NZ_JCACHA010000371.1:0-2639 GCF_059503625.1 Skermanella sp. | reverse complement strand
GAACTACCTTGCCAACTCAGGCTACGCGTTCGACTAAACCTGAAATGCTCTAGTGTGACCTATGCGCGGATGGAGCTGGACGTTGCGGCTCGGCTTTGATTCGCTGCGTGTGATCAGCGGCAGAGGCTCCCATGGCGCGTCGTCGGATTGGCCAGGACATGGCGGTGTTCAGCTCTGCAGGTGCTGCACGTCAGTCAACCTTGGGCAAGCCGCTGGAGCTGATCGACTGAGCGCTGGTCGAGCACCAGCTGCGGGATATCTCGTGTGCTGCGAAGGGTGAGCCGGCTTGGCTGCCCTTGGCCCTGTTCAAGGCCATGCTGATCGCGGTCTGGCACGACCTGTCCGACGTGCGGGTCGTCGAAGCGCTTGATGATCGCGCCTCGTTCCGCCGCTTCTGCGGCTTCTCGGCCCATGAGCCGACGCCGGAGCGCACGGCCTTTGTACGGCTGTGGGCTCGGCTTGTTGCCCGCGGCCTCGACCAGGCGCTGTTCGCGGGGGTGATAGGCCAGCTCCGGGCCAAGGCGATCACGGTCAAGACCGGCCCGCTGGTGGACGCCACCGTGATTGCCTTAGCCAGCCGCGCCGATCCTGAGGCCGGCTGGGCTGGCCACCAGCGGCGCAAGGCGATCCACAGCTTCAAGGCCCATGTGGGTGCCGATGCTGATACCGCCCTGCTCGAGGCGCTCTGCGTGAAGCCGAGCAAGGTCTATGACGGCCGAGCTGGCGGCGGTGCCCTGCCTGAGGTACCCGGCGAGGTTTATGCCGACAGCGTCTACCGCGGCCCCATCTTTGGCGCGACAGTCGCCGGCAGGGCCTATCGCAAATTTCGTGTGTGTTCGGTCATGATGGGAAAGAAGGAGCTCCCCCATGGCCCGCCGCAAAGCGCCTCGAATCCCTGACGAGATGCTGGACGAGCTGCTGTCCGGCGCGGACGCCAGCACCGCCTTCGACCAGGGCGGCCTGCTGGATCAGTTGAAGAAGGCGCTGGCTGAGCGGGCGCTGAACGCCGAGATGGACCACCACCTGGCGGGCGAGAGCGGCGCCGGGAACAGCCGCAACGGCTATGGTCGCAAGAGCGTAGTCACCGACACCGGGCGGATCGGGCTGGAGGTGCCACGGGACCGCCAGGGCAGTTTCGACCCGGTGCTGATCGCCAAGTACCAGCGGCGCTTTCCCGGCTTCGACGAGAAGATCGTGTCGATGTACGCCCGTGGCATGAGCATCCGCGAGATCGCCGGCCACCTGCTGGAGCTCTACGGCATCGAGGTCTCGCCGGACCTGGTCAGCGCCGTCACCGACGCGGTGCTGGACGAGATCGCCGCTTGGCAGAGCCGGCCGCTCGAGCCGGTCTACCCGCTTGTCTTCTTTGACGCGCTGCGGGTGAAGATCCGCGACGAAGGCCTGGTCCGCAACAAGGCGGTGCACATCGCGCTTGGCGTTAGGGCGGACAGCACCAAGAAGATCCTTGGGCTCTGGCTCGAGCAGAACGAGGGCGCCAAGTTCTGACTGCGGGTGATGAACGAGCTCCGCAACCGCGGCGTGGGGGACCTGCTCCTGGCGGTGGTCGATGGGCTGAAGGGCTTCCCGGAGGCGATCCTGGCGGTGTTCCCCGAGGCCACGGTGCAGACCTGCATTGTCTACCTGTTGCGCCACAGCCTGGATTTCGTCTCCTGGAAGGACCGCCGGGCGGCGGCGCTGACGGACATCTACCGTGCCATCGACCCTGCTGCCGCTGAAGCCGCCCTGACGGCGTTCGAAGCCGGGCCGTGGGGGCGGAAATACGCCGCTATCGGCCAGAGCTGGCGGCGCGCCTGGGGCGAGGTCGTGCCATTTTACGCGTTTCCCGCCGAGGTCCGTCGCATCTTGTACACCACCAACGCCATCGAGGCCTTGAACGCCAAGCTACGCAGCGCCGTCCGCACCCGCGGCCACTTCCCAACCGACGAGGCCGCGCTGAAGCTGCTCTACCTGGTCTTGAACAGAACCGAGAAGGAGTGGACCATGCCAGCCCGCGAATCGTCCATGGCCAAGGCCCAGTTCGCCGTCCTGTTCGGTGACCGTTTCCACAAGGCCATGGCCTGACCGTGTCGTTCAACCGACCGGCCATACACGGAAATTCCGACACTCCCCGCTTGAGGTAAAGACCGGCAGCGTGATCGGCTGGTGCATGCCGCGGTACCGTGCCGCCGAGTTCCGCCGCTTTCTCGACACGGTCGAAGCCAACGTCCCCAGGGAACTCGGCATTCACGTCGTGATGGACAACGCATCGAGCCACAAGACCCAGATGATCCGCGCCTGGTTTGCCAAGCGTCCGCGCTGGCACGTGCACTACACGCCGACTTCGAGCTCCTGGATCAACCAGGTCGAGCGCTTCTTCGCTCTGCTGACCGACGACCAGATCAGGCGCAATGCCCACCGCTCCATCGCCGAGCTAAAAACCGCCATCAAGACCTACATCGACGCGCACAACGCGGACCCGAAGCCCTTCCGCTGGACCAAGAGCGGCGACGATATCCTCGCCGCCGTCTAACGCTTCTGCCAGCGCACCGTGCACGTCCAAGCAAAGTGCCTGGAAACTTCAGAGTCAGGACACTCTCATGTCCGTCGTTTCAAGCAGCAGGCGCAGTGATCCTTGGCCT